>JBCDGT010000066.1:0-8976 GCA_038750915.1 Bacteroidota bacterium | reverse complement strand
GGAACCGGAACTTTCACCGAAGATGGGCAAACCCTCCCCGATGACGGAACCTATAACCCTTATTACGTAGACGCCCCGCTAACGCTTTACGGAACGGGTATCCGTAATGCCTATGACCTCGTATGGCACACCAACGGCCAGCTCTACGTGCCAACCAATGGAACGGCAGGTGGTAGTAATTCGCCTGCTTCCATCGACGACACGCGTCGTCCCGATGGAACTTTCTATGACCACGATGACCCTTCCGGAGATTACCCGGTAGTGCCTGCGGCTAATGGAAATAATACCCAGCGCGACTGGCTATTCCGTTTGGATCCCAATAATGTACTTGGCTACTATGGCCATCCTAACCCCCTGCGGGGTGAGTTTGTCCTGAACCGAGGACCGGTTGATGTCAACAAGTATCCAAATAGTGTCGTTGCTGATAAGAATTACCGCGGCGCTGCCTTCGACTTCGAATTCAATAAATCACCAAACGGCGTAATTGAATACCGTAGCAATGCTGAAGGTGGTAACCTACAAGGGGCAATGATAGTCTGCCGTTACAGTGGTGGTAGTGATCTTATTGCTTTGGTTCCTGATGGACCTAACGGAGATATCACTACCTCAAAAGTGGGTATTCCCGGCTTTACCGGTTTTGACGACCCACTTGATTTGGTAGAGGACGTTACTACGGGCAATATCTACGTTTCCGATTACGGCCAGAGTACTATCGTACTACTCCGGCCAAGTAACCAGGCTTCGCCGAGCGCCATCATCTCCCTTAATCCCGAAAGTGTCATCACCGAAGATGTTGTTGGTGGAGGTGCAGGAGACGATGTTACTATTTTCGTGACGAACTCCGGTAATGCCCCTTTAGAAAACCCAACGGTAAGTATTAGCGGCCCGGACGCAGCATCCTTTAGTTTTGACGCTACCAACCTACCTACTTCCTTGGCGGCCAACAGTACTGCCTCCATTACGGTGAACTTTACGGCGGCTTCTGAAGGAGCAAAAACGGCTACGCTTACGGTAAGTGGAGATGATGCTGATCCGGCTACTGTAGCGCTCAACGGACTTGGTAAGGATGGAACGGGTGGAGGCAATGAGCCCTCTCTTCAGTTTATCTTCGATACCTACGGCCTAGCCATTGACGTTGGAGACCAGAATCCGGCTACCAACCTTATTAACCTGCCCAATGGCGCTACTTACAATGATCTCCTCGGAGACGAAGTAGACATCCAAGAATTCGAACGCGCCATCGATGCGCCGGTGACCATTGAGGTGCTGGCCGTTTATGGGCCAGAGGCTAATAACCCAATAGTCGGCTTTGGCTGGTACGAAAGTGGCGACGCTTCCGCCACTAATGAAGTCTTTACGGTACAAAATAATGTTACTGGTAATGGACAGACCCTGAACCCCGTCGTAACTGGAAGCTTATCCTTTGACCCCGGTTTGACGAGCTTCGGTTTCTACAACCGTTGGCCCTTCTTTGGTAACCGCTTCCTGTATAGTGAGGATGCGCTTAATACGTTCAATAATAGCATACCACATCACGTCCGCGTTTATGAACTCCCCGGAGAAGAAAACGCCTACGTCATCGCCACCGAAGAGCACACAAGTGGCTTCGATTACCAGGACATCGTGGTGATTGTCAGAAATATTCAACCCGCGAGCGATGAGCCGCCGGTAGCTGACGCGATCCAAATTAACTTCTCGAATGAGGCTACTCCGGCCCCTGTCGACTACTCCAAAGACTTCGGTGAAGCCTATGGCAACCGTGGTACGTATGATTTCGGTTGGGTAATACCCGGTACGAATACACCCCTGAGCATCGTAGGTAATGGCCGCAACCGTCCGCCAACACCCGATGTAGACGTGCTGACGGAAACCCTGATGCACATGCAGTACGACGATGTTGCTGGAAACAACGGCGTTCAGGAAGAAGGAGCCTGGGAAATTGGTCTTCCGAATGGTGACTACGAAGTGACCGTTGCCGTAGGGGATGCTAGTGGTGAGAGCTTCGGTGGTACTAACCACGTAATTAATGCCGAGGGCACTAATATACTCAGTGAGGTTGCCGTCCAAGGGGTGTCTAATTTCTTTACTGCCACTCAAATAGTAACGGTAAATGACGGGCGCTTAACGCTGGATGCAGTGGGCGGTGTAAACAGCAAAATTCTGTACGTTAACATTACCCCGACCTCCGTACAGCCCATGACGGCACTACGGATCAATGCCGGCGGTACTGCTGCTTACACGGATGGTAATGGCGACGTTTGGGAACTTGATACAGACCTCCTGACCGGTAGTTCAGAAGTATCTTCAAAAACCTTCGATGTTGGAGGAACGGATGAAGACGACTTATTCCTAGAATACCGTTTTGCTGAAAATGCCGCTGGCGCAGGTGAGGATTTCGGTTACGAGATTCCTCTCGAGGCTACCCAGCCAGTCACCGTTAAGCTTTACTTCATCGAGCCCTTCTTCGGTGTGGCCGGTACGAACGGTGCTGGCCAGGGCGGTACTGGCAATCGTCAGTTCGACGTAGCCATCGAAGGACAGACGGTACTTACCGACTTCGATCTTAATGCGGAGACCCCGAACCCCGGAACCCTTGTCGTCGAGACCTTCGAAAACATTAATGTCACGGACGGTAGCCTGACGATCGACTTTACCAGTGACATCAACAACGCCATCATTTCGGCCATCGAAGTAATTGGCCTTGACGATAATACCGGAAACCCAGTTGCTTTCTTCTCCGACGTTTCTCCCGCCGACGGAGCGACGGGAGTAGTGCCTACCGGCTTCCAGATTACGGTTGCGGTCAATACCTCCGACGGATATGAACTTGATAAGAATAGCCTGGCTGGAAACGTAAAACTGTTCGAGCAGACGGGCTCTGGCCTGGTGGAGGTACCTTCTAACGCCAATGACACTGGTGGTGGAGATGCGATTACGCTAACTCCGAACAGCCTACTTGACCCACTGACGACTTACGTATTCCAGATCGAAGGTGTAGAAGCCAACGTGATTGGAGACTTGAACGACCGGATTACGTTTACCACTTTCACCTCGTCCTTTACCACTCAATCCGAGGACGATACGAACCCACCCGCCGACCTAACTGGGGTAGAATTTACCCCCGTTACTGGAAATGATTTAGGCCAAGGTGTACTAGGGGAACGCTTCTCGAGCATGGCCATCGGACCGGATGGAAAACTATACGCCAGTACTACCGGTGAGGTCATTAAGCGTTGGGATATTGAGCCCGACGGTACCCTTACCAATCTCGAAGAACTTACCGTTAACCTAGAAGGAAGTAATCATCCGGTAACGGGCACTCCCGCCCCGAATAACCGACTTATTATCGGCTTTGCTTTTGCCCCAGAGGCAACGGCTGATAACTTGATTGCTTACGTTACCCACAGTGCCGCTACCTTCTCGAATGGGCCCGAATGGGACGGTAAACTCACCAAGCTGAGTGGCCCTAACCTCGCTACGGTAGAAGATGTACTGATTCACTTACCCCGTTCTACTAAAGACCACCTTACGAATAGTGTGGTATTTGATCCAAGTGGAGACCTCTTCATCATCCAGGGTAGTAACTCTGCTGGTGGTGAGCCGGATGCCTCTTGGGGCTTCCGCCCCGAGCGTTTGCTGGCTGCAGCTATGCTGCGTTTAGAGCTGAATAAACTCCCCAATAGCCTGCCACTTAGTGTCTTTACTACGGACGATATTTCCGTAATCAATACCGCCCCCTCGAACAGCATTACGATGTCCAATGGGACGTATAACCCTTACGCTTCGAATTCGCCACTGACGCTCTACGCAACGGGTATTCGGAATGCCTACGATATGGTTTTCCATTCCAATGGCTGGGCCTATGTCCCGACTAATGGTACTGCGGGTAACAACAACACTTCCCCTAATACACCCGCTTCGGCGGCTTACGTCAACCAGGATCCTAGTGGAGCTGGGGTAAGACGCCCGAACGGTACTTTCTTCACCGATCCAAATATTCCTGGGGTCGCTGGTGGAGAAACGCAGAAAGACTGGCTCTTCAAAACGAAGGGTGGTAGCTACCATGGTCACCCGAACCCGTACCGGGGTGAGTTCGTGCTGAACCATGGTGGTATTTCTTACAGTGGATTACCCGGCCAGCTCGATCCTACCCATGTTGACGTGGCTAAGTATCCCGATGACCTGGGGCCTGACCCTAACTACCTGGAAGTAGCTTACGACTTCGACTTCAATAAATCACCTAACGGCGCTCTAGAATACCAGTCGAATGCCTTTGGTGGTAAACTGAAAGGAATGATTATGGTGGCCCGCTTCAGTGGCCAGGATGATATTATCGTCCTCCAACCAGGAAATAATTCTGGGGATATCATTCAGGCTTTCGAAGATGTACCGGGCCTGCAGGGCTTGGACGATCCGCTGGAAATCGTGGAAGACCCCACTACGGGTAACCTTTACGCTGCCCAGTACGATCGTGGTGGTAATACTAACCAACAGTTGATCCTGCTCCGTGCAGTAGATCAAGCAACTCCAGAAGCGGAGATTGCCGCTACGCCAGTAGAGGAAATCTTTGAGGTCACCGAGAATTTCGAAGGTAATCAGACGGATACAAAAACCATCACGATTACCAATGAAGGGACAGCCGACCTTACCATTACCTCGGTTAGTCTTACTGGGGTGAATGCTGATCAATATGACTTTGTTGGCCCTACCAACCTCACCTTGGCACCTGCGGAAGCGCAAGATTATCAAGTAACGTTTGAACCCGACCGCGGTCTTGATGAACTTGGCTATATGGAAGCAGCACTTACCCTAATCAGTGATGCGGCCAATGCGCCCAGCTTTGATGTAGGCCTACACGGCCTAAAGAAAATTGGACAACAAGGGGAGCAGGAGCCGCCCCTCCAAGATGTGGTAAATACCCTTGGTATTGGCATCGACGTCGGTTGGACCTCGCTTGCAAATGGTACTAACCCGAATCCCGTTGGTGAGGAGGTGCTAGTGCCACTATTTGAAGCTGCGGGCCCCGGAGCCGTAGGCATCGTCCCCGTGGCACGTTATTCCCCCGCGGAAACCTTACCCTTCGGCTGGTACACTAATGTAGGGGGCAACATAACGCTCAATGAAGTTGGTGTGCAAGCTAATGGAATCGATGAAGCCCAAACGCTTTACCCAGAGCTGGAGTCGGGGTCTGACAGCTTTGATCCACAAGGAGCATTCTTCGGTATCTACGTAGAATCCGAATCCTTTAACCGGGTTAATTACACCGAAGACGACATCAATACTGGTGGCGTAGCGCACCGCACCCGGATCTATCCAGTAAGAGATCGTGAGGGCGAATTGGTCGCCGATAGCTACTTGGTATGTTTTGAAGATGCCAATAACGGAGATTACCAGGATTACGTTTACGTGCTTACGAACGTCAAACCTTACGAGGAAACGGCCTTGGTGCTGAACTTTAGCCCTGATGACCTGGACGTACAGGTCCCTCCTGGGGAAGTATCCGAAACGGTAGCTACTACGCTGGCTGCTAACGGGCCACTTGACGCAGCGAACGTGACCCTTTCCGCTAATGAGCCTTGGGTCGTACTGCCGGTACAGGCCGCACTTGGCACTCCGATGGATTTTGCCGTCAATGCCTTCAGCTTGACCGATGGCGTCTACGAAGCGACGGTAACGGCTACCGCCCCGGGCTACGCCCCGGCCACCTTCCTGCTGACGGCTACGGTGATTGACGCCACGGCGGAAGCCATCCGGATCAACTTCCAGGACGATTCTTTTGATCCTCCGACTGATTATATCGCCGATGAGGGTAATGCCTACGGAGACCGTGGCAATGGCTTTACTTATGGCTGGATCAATCCTACTGACGGTACGCCCTTGGAAAATCTGGCCTCCGCAAGGGGAGATGAACGTGGCATTACGAACGCTAGCTCTGATTCGGATAAGCTGCTGCATTCCCTCAACATGTTTGACCTGATCAATCAGAATCGGGAAAGGGATTGGGAGATCGCACTACCCAATGGTACTTACTTTGTTGAGCTAGCGGCTGGAGACGTCGGCTTCTTCAACAGCATCCACACCATTCGCGCGGAGGGAGTAACAATTATTGATGGCTTTGATCCAGATGCCGTTAACTACTTTGAGGTTGGCAGTGCCACGGTAGAGGTACTCGATGGCAAACTGACCCTCGATGATGTAGGAGCAGGCACCGGTGCTGCTGGTAATACTAAGATTCTGTACGTTGATATCACGCCGATAAATGTTGCTGAAACGCCACCTACCATCGTTGCCGAATTTACGGGCAACCAGGGGGCGGACGGTAACTACCGGGAGCAAGTGCTGGTTACTCTAACGGCAACTGATAATGCCAACAGTGGCGGCATCCAATCGATTCGTTACGATCTAGGAGATGGAAATTTCCTGGACTACACCGAACCCTTCCTACTGACCTTACCCGATGGGCAAACTACGATTAGTTACACCATCGAGCTGGAGGCAACGGATAACAACGATAACGTGGGAACCAACACCGTGGCGGTGACCATCGTCGAAGCCAGTGGAGCTTTGGCACGGATCGAGAATATGACCAAGGTGCCGGGTACGGATCGGGGCTTCCCCGCGGAGGATTACTTTACCTTCCACCGCACCAATAACCCTGGAAACGACTTGGTACATGATGCCAACGTTATCCGTATTCATAATGACGGTATATCACCGCTCATTATCACGGAATTGACTTCTACGAATACGGACAATTTTGTACTTAGTGGTGTCACCATACCTCCCGAAGGATTGAGTGTCCTGCCCGGAGAATTTATTGATGTAACCGCTACTTTTGTAACTAATACCGGAGCCGGTAAACGAATCATTACCGAGAGCTTAGTCCTTACCTCCAATGCTGATAACGGACTAGAGTCAATGGCCACCCTCAGAGGGGCCTACATGACGAACCCCGAAGGCAATAATGAAATTACGGCCCAGCAAATCTTCGAGGCCTTTGGCTTTGCTACGGAGATGGGACGTGATAACAACGGGGCTATCATCTTCCGACCAAGTTCTGACTTCCCTTCAGATGAGCAAGTGAACAATGGAGATGAAGGTGATATGATTTTACCTGGCTTGATGGTACAGGCGGACCCATCGCAGCCCGTACGCATGATCCAGCTCTCTGCCCTGCACGGACCCGGAGGAGCATCTACTGAGCTTCGTGGCCCAACTGGTGGAGTAATTGCCGGAATGATTTATAATCACGGTAGTCTGTATCACCAGACATTACTACCAAAGTCGTCGAATACTTCTGGCGTAATTGCTGGGGATAACGCCTCGGTCATTTCGGATCCCTTTGACATTATGATTGCTGGTTACCGTGCTACGGGTGGTAATACTTCGAATCAACGTAAAGACGAAATACTCGGCTTGCGGGTGTACCGCGCTATCGATCGTGACGGTAACGTCATCCCCAATGAATATATCCTCAATCAGGATTATATCGGAGGTGGTTGTGGTGCCGGTTCGGCCAACTGTGACTGGAACGATAATACTTCCTACATCATTAACGCTCGTCCGGTAGCTGTACCTACGGCTGATGAGATTGATGACCTAACGGTGCAGGTGCTGGAACCTGAAGACTACGATGTTGCTGGTTCCTTTGACATCGGCTACCCCGGTAACCGACTGTTATACACCGCTACACTGGCGGACGGTAGCCCTCTGCCCAACTGGGTCAGCCTCGATGAAGAAAGTGGGGTGTTCAGCATCAGCGCACCATTCGATGCAGATGGTACGGTGCTGGATATTGAAGTAACCGGAACGGATTACAACTTACTAACGGCCGTTGCTTCCTTCGAACTGACGGTAGCTTCCGATAATATCGATTGCTCGGTAGATGCCAATGCAGATGGCCAGCCAAAAGTGCTGGATTGTAACAATCCTACGGTAACCCTGAGTGGCCTGACCTCCACCGGAATTTACCAATGGACGGGTCCCAATAACTTTACCTCTGCTGAGCAAAACCCGGAAGTGAGTGAGCCAGGTGTTTACACCCTCGCTACCACTTCTGCTACGCTGCCGAACACCTGTCCGGCTACCAGTACGGTAACGGTAACCGAAAATAGCGACGCACCAACCCCGAGCATCACTTCGGTTACTACCGAATTGAGCTGTACGGTACAGGAAATCGAGTTGACGGCTTCTTCCGACATAGTTGGTGTCACGTATACTTGGACGAATGTTGGCGGCGACGATCTGGGAACGGGAGCAAACATTACGGTTAATGCTGCTGATACCTACACTGTAACGGCTACTGGAGCCACTGGATGCACCGGTACGGCCTCCGTGACGATTACCGAAGACTTAAGCCCACCAAGTGCCGGAAACGGAGGAGCCGTAACTTTCTGTTCTTCCGATCCGATGGTGAGCCTGTTCATGGTACTGGACAACCTCGGCGGTGATCCTACAGCCGGCGGTATTTGGACAGTCGATGGAATGGAGGTGGACGACAATTACGACCCCGCTCGAGGAACCTCAGGTGAATTTACTTACACCGTTGGAGACGGAGTTGCCTGCCCCGAAGCCACCGCTACGCTGACGATCAGTATTACCCAAGCGACGGTTTACTACGAGGACATAGATGGTGACACCTACGGTAACCCCGCAGTTAGTATTGCTTCCTGTGTGCCGTTAGAAGGGTACGTTCTTAACGACCTAGATTGTAACGACGATAATATTGATATCAATCCCGACGCAGAGGAGATTTGTGATGGCTTGGACAATAACTGTGATGGTAACGTTGACGAAGACCTAGACTGTCCAGTTGACGTGGCGATCCGGATTAATGCCGGTGGCCCTACGGTGGATTACCTCGGGGAGGAGTTTGTTGGGTGATGTGGCCGCGGCCCTCGAAGCCGACGGTGAGAGAGCCGGCGGCGTCGGTCTTGCCGGCGAGGACGGGCTGGCTGAGGATCATGGAGCCCGTGG
>JBCDGT010000065.1:0-9013 GCA_038750915.1 Bacteroidota bacterium | reverse complement strand
GAATGAAAGCTTTTGATTAAGTTTCGTACAATCCTAATTCTAGACAAACAATTTGGTAAGTGAATGATCAGTCGTCACTTTAGATGCTGATTTGGCGATGATAGATTTTCCTGATCAGGCTGCTTGAAAATACAGGCAGCACCATAGTAGTAGCAAGGCGAAGAAGTTAGTTCCGCAGCCAAAAGGACCATGAGTAATCAAAAGAGGCGGTCAAACGATCAAAAAGAGCGTATCTTCACCGGCAGAGCTTAACTACAAACCAACATTCAATTTACTCATGAACTTACGCTCATTAGTCTACCTACTGCTGGTAGTAAGCCTCCTTTCGTGCCGAACGGATCAAGAAGGTAGCACTACGGATGAACCAACAACTTTAGCCCCTGCGGGTAGTGAATACGAATACAAGCATGCTGATAACACCCTTCGTATTGGGATGCGGGTAGAACCTACTGGACTCAATCCCGTGTTGTCCACCCAAGCGGCTTCACGTTACGTGGGGGAGATGGTATTCCAGACCCTTAATAGTCAGGACCCTCAAACCTTTGAACAAGTCCCGCTACTAGCCAGTTTGGCGGATATTAGCCGAGAAGCTGACGGCACGGTCTCTTATTCCTACCTCATCGACGAGCGGGCCAATTGGCCCAACGGCTTACCCGTTACGGCCACGGACGTAATCTTCAGTCTCAAGATTGTTATGAACCCCCTTATTTTATCGGGGGCCTACCGGCCATACTACGATATGGTCTCTAATATCGTCACCAGCCCCGGAAACGAAAAGCGGTTTAAGGTGATGACCAAAAGACCTTACTTACTGGCGGAACAAGCCATTGGGAGCCTGTCCATTTACCCAGAATACGCTTATGATCCCGATGGTTTGTTGCGCAGTATCAGCCTGACCGACCTAACGAACAACGCCAAGGCACAACGAATGGCGGAAGAAAACGATCAGCTTAAAAGCTTTGCGGAGGCCTTTAGTACGGCCGAACGTTCCCATGAGCCGGACCAAGTGATCGGCAGTGGTCCTTATCGCTTAGTATCCTGGGAAGATGGGCAAAAACTCACCCTCGAGCGTCGGGAAGACTACTGGGCCGCAAAAAGTAACGATGCGTGGATGGCAGCAAAGCCTGAAAAAATCATCTTCAACGTCATTCCTGATGCCGGGACTATGGGCAATGCCCTAAGAGATGAACTAGTCGACGTCGTGGCAGACATGAGTGTCAATATCTTTAAGGAGTTACGGGAAGACGAATATCTGCAACAGCGGTACGAATTTGAAACCGTCCCTAGTCTTAAATATTTCGGCTTGCTGCTTAACCTCCAAAATCCGCTCCTACGGGACGTTAAGACTCGCCAGGCGCTGGCCCATGCCATTGACGTCGACCTGCTAATCGAGCAGATTTTTCCCGGTAATATGGCTACCCGAGCCAACGGCCCGGTACTGCCCGCTAAAAGTTACTATAATACTGACCTCACCCCCACCCCCTACAGCCCAGAACGTGCCCGTGAACTGCTGAAGGAAGCCGGCTGGGAAGACAGCAATAATGATGGAACCGTAGACAAAATTATCGATGGGGCTCGTGAGGAGCTGGCTTTTGAATTCCTGATCTTTCCTTCAGGCGCTAGCGAGCAAGTCGGTGCGTTGGTAAAAGAATGGGTCGCAGAAGTAGGGGTAAGCATAGAGGTAATTCGGCAAGACTTCCGGGCGCTTTACGGCGAACTGGATAAAGGCAATTACGCCATGGCCATCGCCGGATTTGGTTTCGACCCGAACCCTGATGAATTCACCCAACTATGGGCTTCGACCTCCATCCCACCTAACGGCACGAACCGAACGGGTTTTAGCAACGCCGAGGCCGATAAAATCATTAAGCAGATTAGGGTAACGCTTAAAGAAGAAGACCGCGAGCCACTTTACCGTCGATTCCAAGAAATCGTCTACGAAATGCAGCCCATGATCTTCCTATTCTCTCCGGACGATCGGGTAGTGATTTCGAAGCGCTTCGAGTACGAAACGACCTCCGTTTCTCCCAACCGGGATTTTAATGCCCTGGAACAGAAAAGCTGGAATAAGGAATAGGCCTTTGCCCTAAGTTTTAAATGTTTGTTAGGACTTTTAGCTCATTTACTCGCAGCCAAAACCTAACCTAAAGCTATCTTTGCGCCACACACCAGAGAAGCGCCGCCCCTACTCTTTATCCTAAGCGAATTGAACGAATGAAATTTTTACTCCCGCTTTTCTGTGCCCTCCCCTTTTTGCTCAGTGCACAAGACGGTCCCACGGCTGATTCCGCTCAGGTCTTAGCAGATACGACCATCTATAACATCGCCGACGAAGCACCGCGCTTTCCCTCTCGGTGTGAAACTTTAGATACGATTGCCTCGGTGAAGTCACAGTGCGCGCAAATAGCCTTGTTAGATTTTGTCAATCGCCGGGTGATCTACCCCCAGGAAGCCCGCCAGCAGAACATCAGCGGCATGGCCGTGATTGGGTTTACGGTGGAAATGAATGGCCTGATCTCCGTTGCCCGAATCCTGAAAGATCCTGGAGGGGGCCTCGGCCTGGCGGCCTTACGCGCGGTAGCTTCCATGGCCAATGAAGTACGGTGGCGACCGGCCCTTATTGACGGGAAGCCCGTACGTTTCAACTACGTACTCCCCATTCGCTTCCGTCTGGAGGAAGAAAAGCCCTACGTGGTAACTGACCGAGATACAGTTTACGTCAAATTAACCAAGCAACTCGCCTTTACGGCCAACGACGGTGACCTTGCTGGTTACTTTACCGAAAAAATCTCTTACCCTCCCGCTGGAGAAGACAGTTGTCGAACCGGTCAACTAGACATTCAACTGCTGGTACATCCCGACGGAAGAGTAGATGTTCAGGATATCATCGACTACAACAGCCTTGGCACAGACTTTACCTTCGAGGCCATTAATGTCGCGACAAACTCCTACGGAAAATGGAGTCCGGGCGAATATGAAGGTCGGCCCGTGACCTCCGCCTATGACGTTAGTTTTTCCTTTGCCCCCGAATCACCAGGCTGTAAGGAAACCGTAGATGCCTACAACGAAGCCGTCCAGCAAATGCTAGAAGGCCAGCAACTCGCCCAAGACAGTACCACCCTCGCTGCGGGTTTAGCAAAGATGGATATGGCCATCAACAAATTCCCGAAGGACGGCCGGTTCCGAATCATACGCGGGCAGATACGGATGGACAATAACCAGCTGACGGGCGCCTGTGAAGATTTGAGCCTCGCTAAAAGCCTTGCCTTGATTGATTGGTTTGATTCCGTGCTCCCGCTGCTCTGCCGGAAGAAGGAGGAAGAGGAATAAAGAACTCCCCCTCCCCAGACTGGTTTCGCCTGAGGAGGGAACTCAAATTTGCTTCCGAAAATTGGGGCATGGACCACTGAAGCTGGAAGGTAATGCCTTATTTCGTCGTCTTACATCCACTGCTAAAGTGGTGCTGCGACCACTTTAGCTTTCTCCCCAGCCTAGCAGTTCGAGGAGGGCGGGAGGAGAGGTTTTTCACGAACCAACTCCTTCCCAACAGTTAGTGTCCTTTGCGTATGTCCCGAATACTCCCCTTGCTCTTTATTCTTTTCCTGGCATCCTGCGTGCGCGCCCAAACGCCCTTGCTGTCCGTACCACTTGAGCGAAGCTGGGAACAAGCACAGCACTGGGAAGAACTAAATGAACTCGACGGTCGGTTCCGGCTCCTCGCGCCGAGCAGCCTTACGCACGCTATTGACTCCATCGATACGGCCCTAGGCCGGCAGGTGTACCACACCTTCCATCTCCAGTCCCCCTACCCCGACCAGTCGGAAAATGTTATTTACGCCCTTAGCTACGTGGACTATCCACCAGGCACGCTACATCACGACAGCCTCGATTTCGTAACCGAGTTTCTAAACAACTCAGTGGAAGAAGCTGCCGAAGCCCTCGGCGGAGAGTTGATCTACGCCAGTGATAAAGACATCTCAGGCTTTCCCGCCAGGCAGTGGCGGATCGACTACCCCAGCAAAGGTCGGCTAGCCAGTGCTCGCACCCTAGCCGGGGTGGCCGGCAACCGCTATTACGAGCTCAAGGTCTTCTCCCTACGCTCCGCTGGTGTCAGTAAGTCTGGCGATCGATTTTTCGACTCGCTGCGCCTGTTTTCCCCTCCGGAATAGTGAGGTAGTATAGTGGTAGAGATAGTAGTGATAGTATGGTAGTAGGAAGCAAGTGTTGGTATTTCCCGAACACTCTTCGGAAAATATCGTTACCGTTACTCACCTTCCCGGAAGGCATTATCATTACTACCATACTCTGAATACTATCATACTACTTTCATGTCTAAGCAACTCTACCTCGTCGCTAAGTTTGAGCTTGATGACGCCGACCGCTTCGCGCCTATTTTTGCTAAGCACGCTGCGGATAGCCGCCGCAAGGAAGGCTGCCTGTTTTTCTACCTCATTCGGGACCGTGAAGACCCGAGTCAATTCGCTACGATGGAGTGCTGGGATACTTACGCCGACTTCGAAGCGCACGTAGCGGATGCGGAACACGACGCCTTTTTTAAACAAATCAAACCGCTTTTCCGCAAGGAGCCAGAGGTAATGGAAGCTAATTTACTTCAGGGGATGGAGTAGGCGATGCGCGCGGGGTATACCCGTAGGCTGTTAGCAGGAGCAGGACACAGAACATCGATACTCCGGCCGAAGTTTCCAGGGTATTTTCCACCTGGCAACTAAGAAAAAAGATCGTCCATACGGCCAGATAGACCGGTGCTTTACGCCGAATCCCCCCCCTTGCCAACAAGAGAAAGCAAATGAGGGTAGCTACCCCACCAAGCAATCCACTACCAGCCAGCGCGCTGAGGAATTGATTGTGGGGTCTTTTCCCTTCTACGCCGGGCAGTACCTCCGCGTAGCGAGCATCCATTTCTTGCCGTAGATTTCCGGGACCGACGCCGAACCACGGATAGTCCTGCCAAACTTGGTAGCCGAGCCGTAGACTAGTCAGCCGTCCTTCATCACTATAATCACCTTTGTCTTCAGCGGGGTTTCGGTGAAAGAGTTCATAGCGAGCATAGTTGATTTTGGTCTGAAAACTGGGTACAAATAGGTAGGCTAGAATCGGTAAGACCAACAAGCCTAGTAAACCGGCTACTGCCGGCCACCAAGTACCCCGTTGCCAGGACAGGGCAAGGATTAAAACGCCCATTCCCCCGTAGGCACCAGCCAAGCCACTACGGACCGCCAGAAAGTGTTGCCCAATGAACAAGCATCCACCTAAAATCAACCACGCTCGGCGCTTTCCAAAAGCGCGCAGTTGGAAAGCAAGAACACTCAGCAAAGTGGCTATGGCTACCAACAAGCTAAAACGAATGTGATTACGCGGAACGGGCATAGACTGCCCTCGCCGAATCATATCGTTGACCTCCGTAAAGTGGAAGGCATAATTCACCAATATCCCAACCATCAGTAGGCTAAAGAAAAAAACTATTCCGCCAATGATCCAGCCGTATTCCCGCTTGGAGAAGTCGGGCAATCCCGGCCAAATCAGGGGCAGGGCCAGCAGCGGTGTTTTTATCCGGAGCCTCTCCAGGTAATACGCCCAGTCCTCCGTTTGCCACACTCCCAAAATCAAGACAAGGTAAAGCCCGACCAAGCCCCAGAAAAATGGAGATTTCAAGGCCCACCCTATCCGCTGGTGCCACTGCGGGTTGATACCGCTCAGTGGATCCAACAACCCTAACACAACGAGGGAAATCAGAGCAATGGAGAGTACAGGGGGTGAAAAAACCAGGCCAACGATTACGCCAGCCAGCATGAGGTAGCTCAGGTAGCGTCGGGCCAGTTCAATCTTGGTTCGGGTTAGGTAATTCACTGCGGTAAAGTAAGGTATTTACCGGCCATGACACGCCCGAGCTGGGTTTCGTGGTCCCACCCTTCTTTTCCATTCGTTCATTCTCGCCTTCTGCCATTTGCTCATTCAATATTCCAGCTATCTTTGCGCCCATGGCAAATGAAGTATTCGAGCGCGTCCGCGCATTGATCCAGGAAATTGATTCCGCCACCGCCGAGAGCTCCGAACAGTTGGAGGCTTTCCGTATTCGCTATTTGGGTTCAAAAAATGTACTTAAGCCCTTAATGGGCGAGATGCGTAACCTCCCTAACGAAAGCAAGCGCGAGTTTGGGCAATTGGTCAATAAAGCCAAACAGACGGCCCAAACTAAGTTTGCCGCTTTGCAGCTTGCTCAAGCGACCAATGCGGGCGCGGCCGCAGGTGCTGGCATGGATTTAACGGCACCGGCTGAGCCCCTTCCGCTCGGCAGTCGCCATCCGATTGCGCTGACCATGCGCCGGATCATCTCCATTTTTGAGCGCATTGGTTTCACCGTTGCCGAAGGGCCCGAGGTAGAGGACGACTGGCACAACTTCACGGCCATGAACACTCCGGAGGACCACCCTGCCCGTGATATGCAGGACACCTTCTACACCGCCGCAGGTATGCCCGGTGGCCCTAATAACAGCGCAATGCTGCTCCGAACCCACACCAGCTCCGTTCAAGCCCGTACGATGGAGCAACAGGCACCGCCGATCCGGATTATCGCACCCGGTCGGGTGTACCGCAACGAAACCATTAGCGCCCGGAGCCACGCCCAGTTTCATCAGGTAGAAGGGCTTTATATCGCAGAGAAAGTCAGTTTCGCCGACATGAAGGCCACTCTCCTTCATTTTGCCCGCGAGATGTACGGAGATAAAACCCGCATTCGCCTTCGCCCAAGTTACTTTCCTTTCACCGAACCAAGTGCAGAAATGGACATTTGGTGGGGTCTCGAATCCGAGCACGATTACCGCATTACCAAAGGTACTGGCTGGCTGGAAATCCTTGGCTGTGGGATGGTGGATCCTGCCGTACTTACCAACTGTGGCATTGACCCCGAAAAATATACGGGCTATGCTTTTGGTATGGGTATCGAGCGCCAAGCTATGCTGCTCTATAACATCACGGATATACGCCTAATGTTCGAAAACGACGTTCGCTTCCTTAAGCAGTTTCAGAGTGTGCTTTAAGCCCAGGCCGTAACACCATAACACCTAGGGCAAATGCAAGAAAGGAAAATTCGTCGGCCGAGGCGGATGTGCAACAGCCTGACTCGTCCGCCGAAGGGGTGGTTTTTAGCTCTATCCTTCGTCGGACGAGCGAGCTGCTGATTGCCCTAAGCAGTACATCTTGTTACTTAGTATTTTCGGCAAAGGGTTCTATCTTTGCCCCCGTTCACTAAATCCCCCGTTCCGATGCTCAGCTACCATGCCTTCCGTGACGGTCGTTTAACCACAGTGGACACCCTAGAGTCCGGTTGCTGGATTCAATTGACCCCGCCCTTCGCTGCCGATGAATTGGCGGGGGTAGCCAATGATTTCGGCCTCCCGCTTGACTTTCTTACCGACCCGCTCGATACCGATGAACGCTCCCGCTACGAACGTGAGGAGGATGCCCGCCTCATCGTGGTAAACACGCCGGTACTAGCTCCGGGAGAAGGGGACAATGAGGGCATTTATATCACCGTCCCGATTGGGGTTATCCTAGTAGAGGATTATCTGATCACCATTACCTCCTCCGAGAAGCATCCCGTGCTCCGCTTATTTACCGACAATAAGGTTCGCAATGCCAATCCGGCTCGGCGTTCCCAATTCGTCCTTCGCATTTTTGAGCATACGGTCTATCGCTTTCTTACTTGCCTCAAAAGGCTGAACGTAAAGCGTAATTTGATCGAGCAAGAACTATACGACAGCAGTCGCAACCGGGAGTTAAAGCAATTGCTGAGCATCGAAAAATCCCTGGTTTATTTCATCAATGCCCTCAATGGTAATGAATTGCTCAAGATGAAAATGAAGCGGACCGATTTTCTGGGAATCCGCCATGATGAAGATATGGCGGACCTCTTCGAAGATATCATCATCGACAATGGACAGGCCCTTGAGATGGCCAATATTTACACCAACATCCTGAACGGCACCATGGATGCTTACGGTTCTATCATCTCTAACAACCTCAATATTACCATTCAGCGGCTGACCTTGATTACGATTATCCTGACCGTTCCGATGGTCATGGCCTCTTTTTTCGGGATGAATGTTCCCGTACCGCTGGCAGAGCAACCCTATGCTTTTCTCGTCATCATTACCGCCTCGATCCTTCTCAGTATCGCGGTAATTTATTATTTCCGCCGGAAACACCTTTTCTAAGCCGAACCAAAAAGAGGGCCGTCCTCCGAAGTAGGAAGACGGCCTCTCAAAGCTTACGTCAAAACAATCTTTCTTAGCGCAGAAGGGTAATGTTACCTTTCTGGATGAGTTCTTGGCCGGCAGGGCAGAGTACTCGGAGGTAGTAACCATAAACATCTGGTTCCAAATCATCTCCTTCAACTGTTCCGTCCCAGGATTCAAAGATATCATCACTTTTGTAGACTTCCTGTCCCCAACGATTATAGATGATAAAGCGCACCTCGGTAAGTTGGTCAGCAAAGTTGGACCGAATACGTACCACGTCGTTCATATTATCACCATTCGGAGAGAAAGCATTAGGGATATAGATATTTTCCGTATCACAGATAGGATCTTCTACTAATAGTTCTATCTCCACGATTTGCATACAGCCATTTTGGGTAACCTCTACCTCATAGATCAGGGTTCCAGCCATATCTGGCGTAGCAACTACTTCCGCGGCATCATCGGGCGTTACCGTTCCGTTAGGAGGGAACCAAGCGTAGGAACAATCCCCACCACAACCGGTAACGGTGAGGGTAGAAGTTTCTCCAAGTAGGATAGATGGCGGATTAGCGGTACCGGTAAGCTCACTGAAGTCAACGATGGTCACATCAATTTCTTTGGTCGTTGAACAGCCCGTAGCTGGATCGGTGATGGTGGCCGTCACCACCGTGGAAGCGTCGCCAACGAAGATGGGGGCCGTTGGGTCCGAATCGTCAATTACCCCGTCGGGAGAATAGGTATAGGTAAGTCCGCTG
>JBCDGT010000064.1:0-9120 GCA_038750915.1 Bacteroidota bacterium | reverse complement strand
GCCCGAGAGGGTTCGTACCGGAAATTTCCCGGAAGTACTTCTTACCCAACAAACCATCAGGACCTGGATAGCGCATCTGCCAGCCAAACTGGTAGCCCGTAGCTTCAATCTCCAGCACCTCCTCATCTGTTCCAACATCTCCCATGATGTCGTTCCAGGCATCAAGACCACCAATCACGAGGAAAGTCATTACGATAGCCGGAATACCCGTCCAGACAATCTCCAGCGTGTTGTTATGAGAGATAAACTGCGCTTTCTTACCTTTCTGCTTACGGTACTTAAAGGCGTAGTAAAAAAGCAAAATGTGGGTAACAATGAAAACGCTGTAAGTAACAACAAGTGTCCAGTTCATCATGCTGTCAATTCGTCCGCCGTGTGCAGAGGAAGATTCATTAGGGCCGTAGCCCAGCATGTAATTCTTGTATACAATTGCCGATACCGTGGCGATACCTAGAAAAAGCACCATGAAGCCCAACAAGTAAATACCCGTCATATTGGTATTACGTGCTTCCACCTCCTCGGCACCACGCAACTGCTTCGCTAAATCACGTACCCTTGCTACCTGAAGAATAATCAACAGCAGTAACGCGATACAGATAAAAACAATTAAAGTACTCATCAGCTTAAAGTTAGCTTTTATTTCAACTGCCCGAATGCTTGTTTTCGGACTCGATACAAATTTAACCGTAGGAAACTCTTTGTGTTAAATCCAAAACCCTTGTTTAGATTTTGTCTACACAGTAGGGCAGCCTATTTAGGTATGGTGGTGCAAGCTCTCTTCCATGTATGGGTCCCGCTTCGGTTCCAAGGGCGCCTTGGTCAATGACGACAAGACGAAAAAGAGAAAGCCGCCAAGGAAGCCTAAAAAGGTCCCAATTTCCAGTAAGCCTGGGATGGTGTACCCCGATTTAAATTCCAAAGCGTGTCCGTGAACATCGTCATGACTCCCATCTGCGTGCGCCTCCCCGTGATCATTTGCGGCATACTCGTCGCCGTGACTCCCAGTAGCATGAGCGTCCCCGTGATCATCCGCAGCGTGCGCCTCCCCGTGACCTTCCGCAGTAGCATGAGTGTCCCCGTGATCATCCGCAGCGTGTCCCTCCCCGTGACCTTCCATAGTAGCATGCTGCTCGTCACCGTGATGACCAGCATCGTGGTGGGCAGCCATTTCTATGAGAGTTTCCCGGGCACCAGGCTTGATCATACTGAAAAAGTCAACCCAATGACCAAAGAATACGATGGCTGAGGCGAAGAAAAGGGTACCGAACTTCCGCTTGGTGTCGTTACGCATCAGGATGAAGAAAGGCAGGATGAAGTTGAGCAAAAGGTTCCCCCAGAAGAGTACCGGATAGCTGTCCATCCGTAAACGGAAGTAAATGGTTTCCTCCCCTACGTTACCGTACCAGATCAACATGAACTGGCTGAACCATACGTAGGTCCAGAAAATGGAAATTGCGAAGAGGTACTTGCCTAAGTCATGAAAGTGTTCTGCGTTTACCCCTTGGAGGTAACCACGGCTCTTAAGGTAGATCAGCAGCATGATTGTCAAGGCGGTCATGGCGACGAATAAGGAAGCCGAAGCGTACCAGGCAAACATCGTAGAATACCAGTGGCTATCGATGGACATAATCCACTGCCAAATCAAAGCGGCACTGGTAAAACCAAAAATAACCAGGAAAGGAGCGGCATACTTTTTGATTCGGGCGTGGTGAGTATAGTTACTATCTCCTTGAGTGTCTTCAGCAATACTAATCTGACGAATGCGACTCATGAAGAAGTACCAAATACCGACAAAGCCAATCGTACCGAAAGTGTACCAATACTTATTCAGAAAGGAAGATTTGTGCGTTAGGATGGGGTCATCAGCCACTGCAGCGGCATCATTCCAGTGGTATAAGTGGTGGCTGTGCAACCATAAACCAACGATGATAATCCCCATCAGGAAAAGTCCAGGGAGCAGGAACATCGAAAAGCTTTCCCAAACACGCTTAAACTGCACGAACCAACCAGCGTAGGCCGTAGTAAAGGCGCAGTAAGCAAAAGCGGCTAGGGCCGCAATGCCGAGAAAGAAAACGGAGTTGTGCAGCAAGTTGGTCCAGAACCGCATGTGATGGCCTTCTCCCCCATCAACGAAGTAGCTGACGATTAGGAGTAAGGCACCGAAGATAGCGGTGCCGCCGGTTACTGCTTTTGCTCGGGATGAGAATACGAAGTTCTCCATCAGGTAAATATTGTTTCGGGGCGCGATGGCCCGTGAGTGGCTTAGTTGGTGGTTTCGGGCTTATTTACGCATCTGTTGGTTACCGTGGTCGTCACCGTGTCCATCATCGGATAGTTGCTCGGCGGCTTCCATGTGTGCCTCATCGTCCGCGTGGTGGCTACCAGCCATCGCTTCAAATTCTGCCAAAGGCACCCCGAAAGAAGGATTTAAGGTATTAATGGCTTGATTATACTCCGTTTTAGTTTCCACGGCCTGCAAACTTCGGATGTAGTGGATTACCTGCCACCGTTCCTCAAAGCTTATCTTATCCTTATAGGCCCCCATGGCGTTGTATCCGTACATGATAGCGTTGTAATAACGACCGTTGGAGGCTGTCAATAAATCTCCAGCAATAAAATTGGCGGGAGCTAGTGGATACTTGGCGTTAGGATTCTGCTCTTCGTCGTAGATATAACCAAGGCCGTTACCCTTTTCTCCGTGACAAATTCCGCAGAAGGTGTTGTAAAGTACTTTCCCCCTTTCTAGGCCCTCTTCCGTAATCGGGAAAGGATTTTCAATTAATTCCGCGATTGCTTGGAGCCGTCCACTATCAGAATCTTCAAAGTAATAGGGCACGAAGCCGTTGGTAGGTACACTCTGCCCTACATCAGAATAATTATAAGCTACTCGCAACTTTTTGAGTTCCTCGTAGGTATCCGGGCGCTTTTCCCCATCAATGAAGAAACTCGCGTACCCACGTGGCACCGTTCCTTTGACTGGGACGCGTGGGTAGGCTAACTGCGCTAACTTAATGGTGGACTCCTCGTCAAAGGTGTTATAATAGTAATAATTATACGTATTGGCCTCCATAGCAAGAGAGTGGGCCATATCAGGCATGTACTCACTGCCCGTAAAGTTCCCGTCGGGATCAGAGCATGCCGTCAAAACGACGGCGAAAGTGAGAGACAAAACCAGTACGCGCAAATTTTTCATGCTGTATACTTCAGTGGAAGGTTTGAGCTTCCGTTTTTTCAATTTTTTGGGCGCGTTCGCGGGTGCGGTGTTCGTTTTTAAGTAGTAAAGTAAGAAGTTTGAAGAAAGAAATTCGAAGGAAAAGCGGCTTTCAACTTTCGAACTTCATACTTCGGGCTTCTAAATTTCACCCAATATGGCACCTGCGGCCGCGCCTTATGCTGCTACAAGTTTAGTATGCACGCTTTCCGCTCCCGTACTGGAGAAGAAGTCTTGTAAGTCACTGATGCTATCAGTGTCCGTAGTATCAAAGGCAATGCAGAACTTATCGTCCGTAATGCGGTCGTGGAGCCGGCGAGGTTCTGCTCCGGGGCCAAGGCCACAGATGATGTAAAACACCAACACCATACCCACAGCGGCAAACAGAACCGTAAGCTCGAAGGTAATGGGAATGAAAGCAGGAACGGACCAGTATGGCTTACCGCCAAAAATAATTGGCCAATCCCGGGTGAAGACCCAGGTCATGAAACCGAAGCCAAACAGGCAACCGATGCTGCCAAAGATGAAACCGGCCTGGTGCAGGCGACTCTCTTCCAAGCCCAGCAAGGGGTCGAGTCCGTGCACGGGAAACGGCGTGTATACTTCGTCGATGTTGAGGTGAGCTGCATTAGCTGCCTTAACGGCATCCAACAACTTTTCCTCGTCGTCGTACAAGCCAAAAAAGATATTTCTTTCGCTATTGTTAGCCATGATTCTTTGTTGAGACAAGGCAAGCCTTGTCTTTACTTAGTGGATGTCGGTTTCTTCGTTGTGGTCAGGACCAGCCGTACCACTCGCTTCTGCTGCTACGTGATGACCATGGTCGTGGTGAGCATTAGGACCGATGTATTGATCACCTGCTGTTTTCAGGATACTCTTTACTTCCGCGATAGCCACCACCGGAGCAACCCGGGTGAAGATCAGGAAAAAGGTAAAGAAAAGCCCAAGTGTACCAATGAAGATGCAAATCTCTACCCAAGTTGGGACGTAGTAACTCCAACTAGAAGGAAGGTAATCACGGGCTAGGGTTGTGGCGATAATCACGAAGCGCTCGAACCACATTCCGATGTTGATGAAGATCGACATAAAGAAAGTCCAGAAAAGACTCGTTCGTAGTTTCTTACTCCAGAAAATCTGCGGAGAGAGTACGTTACAGAGCATCATCCCGATATAAGACCAATAGTAAGGCCCGAGCACCCGGTTGAGGAAGGCAAACTGCTCGTAGATATAGCCGGAATACCAAGCAATGAAGAGCTCCGTCAGGTAGGCAACACCTACGATGGAACCGGTCAGCAGGATTACCTTATTCATCGATTCGATGTGCTCGATGGTGATGTAATCTTCCAGATGGAGCACCTTACGGGCGATCAGCATCAGGGTAAGTACCATTGCGAAGCCCGAGAAAATCGCCCCCGCTACGAAGTAGGGCGGGAAGATGGTCGTGTGCCAACCAGGAATCACCGAAGTGGCAAAGTCAAAGGATACGATGGTGTGCACCGAAAGTACCAGCGGCGTAGCCAAACCAGCGAGGATAAGAGAGAGACTTTCCCAACGCTGCCAGTGCTTAGCACTACCGTTCCAACCAAAGGAAACGATGCCGTAGATTTTCTTCCGTATTCCTTTCGCCCGGTCCCGAACCGTAGCCAAGTCGGGCACCAAACCAGCATACCAAAACAGGAGGGATACCGTAAAGTAGGTGGAGATCGCAAATACGTCCCAAAGCAGTGGGCTATTGAAATTCACCCACAGCGGCCCCCTAGTATTGGGGTAAGGGAAAATGAAAATAGCCAACCAGAGACGGCCCATGTGAATGAGCGGGAACTGACCGGCACAGATTACGGCGAAGATCGTCATGGCCTCCGCTGCCCGGTTTACCCCTGTACGCCACTTTTGGCGGAAAAGAAGGAGGATAGCCGAGATCAGTGTACCGGCGTGACCGATACCCACCCACCAAACGAAGTTGGTAATATCCCAGCCCCAGTTAATGGTCCGGTTTAGGTTCCAGGAACCAATACCGACCCAAATGGTCCAGGCGACGCTAAAAACAAACAACCCTAAGCAGAACACCGATAGGATAAAGGTGATGATCCACGAAAGGGAGGGGGCGGTTTCCGTCGGGCGGCAGATATCCTCGGTGATCTGATGGTAAGATTTACCACCAGTGATCAAGGGTCTGCGAACGGGGGCTACGTGTCCACTCATGTTATGCGATATGTGATTCGTGATATTTGATTGCTGATATCTGATTGTTGATCAGGTAAAAGCAGTAAAATCAGAATCGAAGTTTATTTATTTCCTCCGCCAAAGCGGTCTTTTTAATTCATTCTGCGGCAAATCAGATAGCAAAGATCAGATATCAGATATCGCCAATCATTTAGGCCATTTCATCCAGTTCATCCAGTGGATTGTGCACGCGAGCTTGGTAGAACACCGCACTTTGGGTGTTTACTTCCTCGAGTACCTGGTAGTTTAATGGATTACTCAACTTCTTGGTAACGTCTCCATCGGGAATGTTCCGGTCACCGAAGGTGATGCATCCACTCGGGCAGGAAGCAACACAAGCCGGACGAACATCTTCGTCCCGCAGTTGCCGCTTCTCGAGCTTAGCCGTCAGCTTGCCAGCCTGAATAGTCTGGACGCAGAAGCTACATTTTTCAATTACCCCACGGCTACGAACGGTAACGTCGGGGTTCAGCACCATACGCGTCAAGTTGTCCGCGCCAAATGGCAACTCTTCATCCTGTACTGCGGGCTCGTTAGAACTGAAAAGGTCGCCAGTGGTGTAGTCCAACCAGTTAAAGCGGCGCACTTTGTAAGGACAGTTGTTAGCACAATAACGCGTACCAATACAACGGTTGTAAATCATCTGGTTCAACCCTTCGTCGCTGTGCTGGCTAGCGTTTACCGGACAAACATTCTCACAAGGAGCGTTATCACAATGCTGGCACATCATCGGTTGGTAAACCGCTTTTGGATTTTCTACATCCCCGTAGAAGTAGCGGTCAATGCGCAGCCACTTCATTTCGTGATGACGCCAGACTTCGTACTTACCTACGATGGGAATATTGTTCTCGGCAACACAAGCAATTTCACAGGCACCACAACCGAAACAAGAGTTGAGATCAATGTGCAGTGCCCACCAGTGTCCCTGGCTGTAAATTTCCTTCTTGTACTCCTCGTAAGGGTAAAGGGTCTGATCGTTGAGGTGTTGAGCGTGTGAACGCTTGTGAGCAATGTGGTCCTTCAACTCCTCAAGTTCCGAAAACTTACCTTGATAGATAATTGAGCGCTCAGTTAGGCCTCCCTGCATCCCCTCACCAAGTTCCATGACGGTTTTTTCGTCGACGTTAAAAGGCTTGAGGTGGTCTTTCTCTTCTTCGGTCAGCCCACGGTCGAGGTACACCGTCTCACCGGTACGGTTATCGTAGTAGGCCATCTCACCGGACTCATTCCGAGTGGTTAAGCCCATAGTATGGTGATACTGAACAGAAGCGAATTGGGGTTCTACCGCAACGGCACCCGAAACTTCGATACCAGAACTATAGTACTGTACGTAACCATCAGCATCCGTAGTTAGCCAGGGGTATACATCTACTCCAACCTCATGGCCGATTGCCCTACCGGAAATTCCCGTCACTTTACGGCCGTAGCCAAGAGCCAGGGAAAAAGTCTCCTGCAGCTGACCAAACTGACGTACGGCAGTAACTTCCTGCTCTACCCCGCCTACGTTCACCTTAACGATATCAGCTTTCCCTTTGTACTCCTCTTTATTGAGGTCTTGATAAGCCGTGTAAGAGTTACCTCCCTCCCATTTGATGGGGATAGCAAGATAGTTCCCCCAGACGGTACGGGTCACTGGATCTGGCATCTCCTGCAACCAGGGATTATTGGCGTAAACCCCATTACCAATGTTGACGGTTTCGTAAAAATTAATTTCCTGACCAGCACCGGGCTTACTCACCTTATTAAAGGGAACACCTAAAGCAGCTTGGTAGGGTACCGGCTGAGCTGCTGGCAGGGTAAGTATACCAGCCTGGAGGGAAGAATCGAAGAAAGGACGGAAAGTAGCAAACTCCGTTTGTACGGGGAATACCTTAGCCTCCCAGTTTGCCTTTACAAATTCAAGGTAAGGTTGCTCCGCCGTACGGTCAAGAGCGGGGGCATCAGCCCATATCAATAAAGACTCTGCCTGCTGCCGCGTTCCGGCGCGTCCTACACTCGCAAAAATTGGTGTAATGGATGGTTGTACTAAAGAAAGCTGCCCTTGGATCGCCTCCACGTCACCCCAACTTTCGAGGTAATGGTGATTGGGGGCTACGTATTGACAAAGAAGCGTTGATTCATTGGGTACCCGATTCATGCTTACGCTCAACTTTGCCTTTGAAAGGTTTTCGGCAATTTTCGCTCCGAAGGCATTATCCCAGGCTGGGTTAGCATTATCTAGTAGAATTACCGCATCGATTTGCCCTGCTTCTAACTCGTTAGCAAATTTTGCTAATGCCTGATCACTACCTTGCCGCTGGTAACACCAACGATCCGTGGTAATCGTGTGGCCGTAAGAACCAATAGCATTATTAATGGCATTGATCATTAATTGCTCGGCAAGATTGTTACTTCCGCTTATTACCAGTCCGTGGCCCCGCTGTTCCCGTAAAGCAGTAGCAACAAGGTCAAGTTTGGCCAACACTTTTTCCGGAAGTTGTGCTTTTGGACCTCCACCTACAATAGTGTTATAGAGCGCCAAGATAGCGTGGCCCTGCTCGCTGGGCTTTACCATAATCCGGTTATCCGCGTTTGAGCCCGTCATGCTCATACCCGCCTCAATAAAGATGTGACGGTTCATTTTCTTACCATTCGTCCGGCGTCCTAATGCGTAGGCGTGGCCGTACTCTACCGGAGATATCCAAGTTCCAAGGAAGTCAGCGCCAAAGGAGACAATCAGATCGGCCTTGTCAAAATGGTAGCTTGGAACGGCCCGTACGCCAAAGTCTCTTTCATTGGCGTCCAAAAGAGCGGAAGAGGATACGGGGTCGTAGATGACGTGCTCGGTGCTGGGGAATTTTTGCTTAAAAGCATCAATAGCCGAGTGCAGGGAAGGACTCAGTTCGGTGTGGGAGACAATCCTAATCCGTGAGTTTGACCTCAGTTTACCTTTTATCTCCGCATCAATTACGTCCCAACCGTCATTTTCCTCCACTTTGCGGGACGCTTGTACTTTACCTTCAGCTATTCGGTACGGACCATCGTAGCGACTAGTATCATACATACCCAAGACAGAGGCTTGTGCCCGGGCACTAGTCCCTCCTTTCATAATCGGGCACAGCGTGTTTCCATCGACCTTAATCGGACGTCCCTCTCTAGTCTTAACCAGTACCGGACTGTAATCCCCACCCTGGGTAAAAGTAGAGGCGAAAAAAGTAGCTACTCCAGGTACGATGGTATCTGGCTTAGAGACATAAGGAATAGCCTTTCTCACGGGGATTTCACAACTAGCGATAGTCGCTGCTGAAATACCAAAACCTAGGTATTTAAGAAAATCACGACGACTGGCCTCAACCCGAGTACTCTCACCAGCTTCGAGGACAGGGGATCCAACCTCATTATCCGTAGCTTGTAAGTATTCCGGGCTGGCTTCCAGTTGATCGGTTCCTAACCAGACTTTATTTTCTTGCTTCTTCATTTATAAAAAAATTAGGCAGAGAAGGCTTTATTTTGAGTATTGTTGAGCGATAGCAGCGTCGTCTTACTGTAATCACAGTATCAACAGCTTTAAGACTGTCACTGCGAGACTAAGCCGCTACCGAACTAGTAATGACAACGCTGGCAGTTAAGGCCACCTACGTCTTCTACGGTCACTTTGGTACGATCACCAGATTTTAATTCTTCGTGGTAACGCTCGTATGCTTTGT
>JBCDGT010000063.1:0-9122 GCA_038750915.1 Bacteroidota bacterium | reverse complement strand
GCCATGGTAGTTACCATCGAGGTTGATGTTGTCGAAAAACATTCCTTTGATCTGCTTGTGGCTGTCAGAAGCGACACAGACCACCCGGCTCTGATCAGCGGCACGGAGCACAGGTAACAATAAGTTCGTAAGCAAGAAATAGGCAAGGTGATTAACGGCGAAGGTTTTCTCGATACCCTGTTCCGTTAGTTCCTGATGAGAATTCCATACGCCGGCATTATTGACCAGCACGTGGAGCTGCGGAGTGGAGGCTAGCACCTCTTTTGCCATCCGACGAATATCCTCTAGCTGACTGAGGTCTGCGTGTACAGTGCGGAGTGTTGCTTCCGGTTGTTCCGTTTGTAATTGCTTGGCAGCTGCCTTTGCTTTAGCAGCCGTACGACCATGCAAGATGACTTCGTAACCCCGGCTAGCGAGATCTTGGGCGGTAGCGTAGCCGATGCCGGCGGTTGCTCCGGTAATAAGCACAGTTTTTGACATTCTTACGGGATTTCCCCGGAGTAAGACCGAGAATTAAAGCGATACGGCGGCGAAGGTAATAAGAAGTGCTAATCTACTCTTCGGTAGTTTGGCCCAGTTTGTCAAGCTCCGTTTCTACGCCACGGAGCTTTGCCCGGCACTGTGCGACCAGCGCTTCTGCCCGCGCAATGCGCGCGTAGAGTTGATCGATATCTGCGGGTACTTCCTGGAGCTGGGTCAGGAGGCTTTCCAGTTCAGCAATGGCATCGGCGTAGGTCATGAGGAAGGTAGATTTCAGTCTTCGAAAGAGAGCACTGCTTTTTCAGGATTGTCGGGGTCGGGAATGACGGTAAATTCGTAGGCTTTTTGGAGTTCTTCGAGTAATAGGTCATCGAGTTCGCCCGTAGTATTTTCTCGGCCTAGGTAGAGGTTGATCTTGGGGTCTCGTTCTTCCGTAGGATAAGAGACGACGCCGTAATCCTCCTTGAGGATATTCGTGATCACCTCACTAAGGGGGTAATTGACGTAACCAATGGTATCCGGGCCAATAGTGTTTTCGCGCTCCATTTCTTTAGCGAAGGGCGAAACTTCTTCGATTTTGAGGTGGTAATCATCCGTGTCAATGGCAGCGATTTCCGTGGGAGTGTCACCTCCAAGTAAAGCACCACCGATGAAGATCAGGTTGTGCAGGGCGTGTAGAAAATAGGCCCACCAAAAACCGTAGCGCACCCGGAGGAAGCCGGCTAAACTCCCCAAAATAAATTGGCCTCCGAGCAGAATAGGACTGAATAATAGTACACTCATACTGACCTGGTAGTTCATGAGGTGAACAAGGGCGAAGGACAGGGCAAAGCCATAAAAAATGAAGGAATAGCGTCGATCCCACCAACCTCTGCGGGAGGCCTGTTTCTCTGCGTTGGGGCTAGCGACTAGAGGGTTGCGTTGAAAAGTAAGTGGTCCCCGGAAGATCAGCTCTTCAATTAATGGAGTAAACACAACGGCTATTAAGATAATCCCGATTACCCCGATCTGGCGGAACATATCCGCTACGGCATGGTCTTCCAAATCGACCCACCCCTGACTGGTAATAAGAGCGATTAATCCGAGAATAGGGAGGATGGCAATCACGTCTACCAAGAGCACCGCGAATAAGCGTTTTACCTTAAAATTTAGGGTAGCCCCCTCATCGTATTTATCGAATGGTCGGCGAAAGAAGACCAGTAGGTCCTTAATAGTATCTCTCATAAAAGTGAGCATAGCGGGGTGTTTTAGCGGCAAAAAGAAGCTGTCAGGCCTGTGTTTAAGAACCCGTTAAGCTCTTTTAAGACTAAATGCCAAATCAGTACCGAACGTTCATCAAGCCGCAAATGTCCTTCACTTCTTTCACGGTGGCTTGGGCGCGTTTGCGAATCTCGTAACTGGACTGTTTGATCTGATTTTTTACCGCCTTACGATCGCTCTTCAGTTCTGCCAGTCGTTCGCGGATCCCGCTGGAAATGGCAATCAGACCGTCAGCTACCTCCTTTTTTTAGGTCCGAGTATTTCAAGCTGCCTTGCTCGTAATCTTGCAGGAGGGAAGCATGGGCCTCGGTACGCCCACTAGCATCTAAAAGCTGAAAAAGATTGCTTACCCCAGCGGACATGGCACCTGCGACCGCGCCTCCAGAGTCGGTTACTGCACTACCTACTTGTTTGCGAATACGGGCCTCCTCAGCAAACACATCGATGTTATGCTTGTCGCCCAGGCTGGCGCTCATCTTACGCGAAGGATCGGCGGTACTCATCACCTTAGGCACCTTGGTGTAGAGCGCTTCCGGAATGGGAAAGAACTCCTTGCCGGCGAAATTATTAAAGCGTTGGGCGATGTTGCGGGTGAGTTCAAGATGTTGCTCTTGGTCTTTACCCACGGGTACAAGACCGGCCTTGTAGATCATGATGTCGGCGGCCTGCAGAACGGGGTAGTCGAAGAGGCCAGCGGAGATGAAGCCTTCGCTGCCCTTATCGTCGTTTTGGGAGCTTTTATCTTTAAATTGGGTCATCCGAGAAAGCTGACCGTAGCTGGTGAAGCAGTTCAAAATCCAGTTTAGTTCGGTGTGCTCAGGTACGAGACTCTGGATGAAAATATTCTCGGGCTCAATGCCGCAGGCCATGAGGTTGAAACACAGCTCCCAGCTCTGCTCCGCCAGCTTTTTGGCAGTGAAGGGCATCGTCATGGCGTGGTAGTTCACGACCATATAAAGACAGTCGTACTCCTCCTGCAAACGCTTCCAGTTTTCCACGGCGCCGAAGTAGCGCCCGAAGTGGAGTTTACCAGTAGGTTGAATGCCGGAAAGAATGGTCTTATTGCTCATGGGCGCGAAGGTAGTGATATCTGATTGTTGATATCTGGTATCTGATTTTTGATTTTTACACAGTAGTTTACGTGCTTGGTTCGCAGACGAGGAGCTTTGTCTGGTAGCGTGTTTTAATTGAGGTAAAGGTTTGGGCGCGGCCGCAGGTGCAGAGTTTGGTTTTAATTAGCAGTTGTAACCACGTTGATAGCGGAAAAAGTTTCGTTGTGTGGGTGGTGTCAACGACCTATTGCTGCTGCTGTGCTTCTTGGACCTTCTTATCGAGTTCCACTTTTCCTCCTGCCTCTACTTCGGATACGAGGTCATCGATCCATTGGTCTGGAATTTCTTTAATGGAATCCCGGAGTTTTTGGCCCCAGAGATCGGCGAAATACCCGGTATCTTCTTCCGTAAAGCGCGCTTCGTGCATAAAGCCGGTATCCTTATGGTAAATGACCATATCGATGGGGTAGCCGACATCGTTGGCGCTTACGCGGGTGCTGTCAAAGGACAAAAAGCCCGTTTTGATGGCGTAGTTGAGGGGGGATTCGTAGCGAAGTGCTCGGTTGAGAATGGGTTTTCCGTAACCGGAATTACCGATGATGGCAAAGGGCGTAGCTTCACCGATTTCAATCCAGTTGCCCTCGGGATAGAGCATATAAAGCTTATGATCTTTATCGTTTTCCAGTTTACCGCCAACAATGGTGAAGAGGTTGAAATTCAGGCCGGACTCCGCCAGGGACTTTTTGTCTTCCTGTGCAACTCGCCGTAGTTGTTCACCAAAAGCATTGACGACTTTGTACATCTTATCGAAGTAAACGGTTTCATCCTCCAGGACTTCCTCGAAATAAGTGACGGCCTTATCGCGGACGGAGCGGAGGCCACTTGTCATGAGGAAAACAGCATTATTTCCCTGCTTGTGAAGGGAGATCTTTTTCGCAGAGGTAGTTTCGTTTCCGGAGGTGATCCGGGTGTCCGCAATGGCCACTAAGCCTTTTTTTACGCGGATGCCTAAACAATAAGTCATACAAATTTCAACTAGTAAGTGGAGCGAAGGTACTACGGAAATCGCTGCTTTTTAGTGGCTTTAAGTGGAGGGATTTACGGTGTTCAGATAGCGTTCGGCAATAGCGTTGTGGAGTTCGTATACTTGGTCGATGGCACTAGCGAGTTGCACGTTTAGTTGATTGGCAATATCCTCGTATTCGAGATAGCGAAATTTATGGTAGAGCTTTCCCGCTTGAAAGAGTACGGGGTTACGATCATTTGAGTTCGCGTCCATCCGGTCGAGCAGTCGGTGAACGCAGCCCATATTGTAGGTGACGGAGCGGGCAAAATGAGGATGGCCGACTAAAAACTCGACGGTAGTTTTTGGGGTCAAGGTTTGGCGGTAGGCCTTGCGGTGCATATCGAAACCCTGAAGTATTTTCAGCAGGACCGTCCCTTGGTACTGTTGTAAGGCCCGGTTGGCTCCCCGATCCGTAATTATATCAATGTCGTTAAGCTTACTATTGAGGATGCGAAGGACCTGAACGGTTCGTTCTAAGTGGACGCCCAATTTGATCAGCACCCAAGTATCATTTTGGAGTAGGGTGTCGTCAATCCGAGACCGGATAATGGCACAGTTGCGATCAACTTCATTGGTAAATTCATAGAGGCCTTGAGTAGCAAATATTTCCGGATCCCTGGAGTTGCTGTAGACATAAAATGTATTTATGGACTCCCACAACTCTGATGAGATCATGTGGCGTAAGCTACGAGCATTTTCCCGGGCCAGCCGGATGGTAGAACGGATGGAATGCGGATTGTCGTAATCCATGCCCACTTTCTTGAGAATAGCCTGCTCCTCCAGTACCTCCCCTTCGCTAGGTTCCACACCATACATATTCAGGATACTGCGTAAGGTAAATTCCCGACTTTGACTCATTGGAGCATCTTGCATCGAGAAATACTGGACGCGGAGGTAGCGGGCAAGGTGCTCGGAGCGTTCGATGTAGCGGCCCGTCCAGTAAAGGGAGTTGGCAATTCTGGCAAGCATGGAGGCGGGATTTAAAAATAGAATGATGAAGAGCAGCGGAAAACTAGGCTTGCGTCTGTGCATTTCCTACCTGACTATGTTGCCTTATGGAAGCGGGGTTACCCGCAATTACCCAGGTGTCCTTACTACCACCTCCCTGTGAAGAGTTTACAATCAGGCTTCCACTTTTGAGGGCAACTCGAGTTAACCCCCCACGTAGTACTTGAATGCCTTGCTGGCCGATGAGGCTAAAGGTGCGCAAGTCGATATGCCTGGGGGCGAAGGCCGACTCTTCTTCAATGAAGGTGCCATGGGTACTCAACATGATTTTGGGCTGGGCGATGTAGTTGCGTGGATCCGCCTTAATTTGCTCAGCTACTTCTTCTAGTTCCTTTTGGGACAGGCGATCACAAATCGTTACCCCGTAGCCTCCCGACATATCTACCGGCTTTACCACGAGGGTAGCAAGCTTTTCAAGGACGTAGGCAAGGTCTTTCGGCCGGCTACAGATGTAGGTCGGCACGTTGGCAATAATGGGCTCTTGCTTGAGGTAATAACGGATCATGTCCGGAACGTAGGCGCAAATGGCTTTATCATCCGCAATGCCAGTTCCTGGCGCGTTTACGATCGTCACCTTGCCCTTCAAGTAGGCGCGCATCAGTCCTGCAACCCCGAGCAAGCTGTCCTCGCGGAACACTTCAGGGTCAAGGAAGGCATCATCAATGCGTCGGTAAATCACGTCCACCCGTTTACGCCCCCGCATCATGTTGAGATAGACGGTGTCTCCTTCAACGAATAAATCTGACCCTTGCACCAAATCAACGCCCATCCGGGAAGCCAAAAGGCTGTGCTCATAGTAGGCGGAGTTGTACTGCCCTGGAGTAAGTACGACACAACAGGGTTCCGTGTCCCGCTTGGGCGCTACGGAGGCTAAGGTGTCAAAAAGCATTTCGGGATAATGGCTCACGTCTTCGACCATGGTGCGGTTGAACATCTTATACAGAGTTCGCCGCATGGTCTGGCGATTAGAGAGCACGTAGCTTACGCCGGAGGGGTTCCTCAGGTTGTCTTCCAGCACGTAGAAATTACCGTCGGTGTGTCGTACCAAGTCGGTGCCGGCAATATGGGTATACACCTTACCGATAGGATGGAAGCCCTCCATTTGTTTGACGTAGTGAGCAGAGGTCTTGACCAATTCCCTGGGCACCACTTTGTCTTTCAATATTTGCCCTCCATGGTAAACATCAGCTAAGAATAAGTTCAAAGCGCGATTGCGCTGCATCAGCCCTTGCTCTAGTTTCGCCCATTCCTCACTATCGATAACCCGTGGGAAAAGATCAAAGGGGAATACCTTTTCAGTTCCACCGCCTTCTTCGGTATAAACCGCGTAGGTAATGCCTTGATTGCGGAAGGAGAGTTTAGCGCTTTCGTTGAGCTTTTCGAAATCACCCTTCGTCAGCTTTGCAAAGGTGCTCTTAATCGTACTGTAGGCACCGTAGGCGGAGGGGAAATCGGAAAAGGCTTCGTCTAAGGTGCCTTCTGGCACTACGTAATTGGCAAAGAGCGAAGAAGATTTATTCATTCGGTAATGGGTTCGCTAGTAGAAAAAGAACAGTAAGCGCAGGGTGGCCAAATATTATTTTGAAAATAAAGGTTATGGGCATTAATTCAATAAGTTGTTCTGGTCTGCACTAGGCTTTCGCGGGTAGCTGCGCCTTCAAAATAGGAAATAACGGTCATATCTTAAGGGCAAGAACCCATCAAATTTTTGGATGATTTAGATAAAAGAGATTTTCCTCTAAAATCCGATTTTCCGGATAACTCTTCGTAATTCTCTGGCGTCTATCCACTTAACCCCAGCTTTAATACCACCACTACATGCCCATTCGCGTTGCCATCCGTCATCACACTAAATACCTTTACGACCGGGCGGTCAAACTATCTCCGCAAATTATTCGGTTAAGGCCAGCGCCACACGCGCGCAATCCTATTGTAGGCTATAGTCTGAAGATTCAACCGGAAGATCACTTTATCAACTGGCAACAAGATCCCTTTGGTAACTATCAGGCGCGGATTGTGGTGCCGGAAAAGACTAGGGAATTGAGTATTGACGTAGAAGTTATTACTGATTTAGTGACCATTAACCCCTTTGATTTTTTCTTGGAAGAATACGCCGAAGAGTTTCCCTTTACCTACGAGGAGCAGTTGAGAGCGGAACTAATGCCCTACCTTAAAGTAGAAGAAGCGGGGCCCAAATTGCGCGAATACGTGGCGAGCCCGCGGGTGCAAAGTGCGTTAGGGCGCCGCACGGTCGATTTCCTCGTTGCCCTCAACCAGCGTTTAGCCGAAGACATCCATTACAACATCCGTATGGAGCCCGGCGTACAGCAATGTGAAACGACCTTGGAGCAACGCAATGGCTCTTGCCGTGATTCTGCCTGGCTGCTGGTACAAATTCTCCGCCACCTCGGCCTGGCGGCTCGCTTCGTCTCCGGTTATCTCGTGCAGCTCACCCCTGACGAAAAAGTGCTGGATGGACCCAATGGCCCCGAGGCAGATTTCACCGACCTCCACGCCTGGGCCGAAGTTTACCTCCCTGGTGCTGGTTGGGTGGGCCTAGATGCTACTAGTGGTTTGTTTGCCGGAGAGGGGCACATCCCGCTAGCCTGTACGCCCTCACCCGCCAGCGCGGCACCGCTTTCCGGTTACAGTGAACCGGCGGAGGTCACTTTCGAGTACGCCAACGTAGTGGAACGAATCCTGGAAACACCCCGAGTAACGAAACCCTACACGGAAAGCCAGTGGCAAGAAATTCTTAGGGTGGGCGACCAAGTGGAATCTGCCCTGCAAGCTGGCGATGTACGGCTAACTATGGGGGGGGAGCCGACCTTCGTCTCAGAAGCCGATATGGAATCCGACCAATGGAACGAAGCTGCCGACGGAGCAGATAAACGCAAACTAGCTTACGATCTGACGACTAAACTCTTAGCTGATTTTGCGCCGGGAGGCTTTATCCACCAGGGTCAGGGTAAGTGGTATCCCGGGGAGCCCATTCCTCGCTGGCAGTATGCCATTTACTGGCGCAAAGACGGAAAAACGATTTGGCAAGACCCAGCGCTTCTGGCCGATCCAAATGTTGATCATGGCCTTGACTATACCCACGCCGCAGCCTTTAGCGATCAGCTAGCGCAGGAGTTAGGTGTAGTACCGGCGAACACGATGCCGGCCTACGAGGACACCTTTTACTTCCTCTGGGAAACGGGTAACCTCCCGAATAACGTAGACCCCCGCACCCTAGATCCCACCGATAAACTGGAGCGGCAAACCCTCGCCAAACTACTGGAAGTTGGCCTGGATAAACCAAAAGGTTACGTCTTACCTCTTGGCTACGATTACGACGCCGATCATTGGTTAAGCAACCAGTGGGAGTTTAAAAGAGAGCAGCTTTTCCTACTCCCCGGGAACTCTGGAATGGGCCTACGATTACCACTAGATCGCCTAGCGAAGCAGGAACCAACCGCAGAGGATGTCGTGCTTCCCCCCAGCCCGCTGGAAGACCTTCCTCCGCTACCGGAAACTGATTCCTCCGCTTCAAAAAACTTAGCAAGCACCAGCGCTAACGCCCAGAAACTAATACGTACCGCCCTCTGTGTAGAGCCAAGAGATGGCAACCTTTACCTGTTTTTGCCACCGCTAGCAACGAACGAAGCGTTCGTGTTGCTGCTGGCCGCTATTGAGCGTACCGCTGCAACTTTGGGCCACCCCATCATCATCGAGGGCTATCAACCGAAGCATGACCCTCGAATTACGAAGCTGGTAGTGGCCCCTGACCCGGGTGTGGTCGAAGTAAACGTCCACCCAGCCACCAATTGGCGGGACATCGTGCATAATTACAGCACTATTTTCGCCCGGGCTAAGGAAAGTAAACTGGGGACGAATAAATTCATGATTGATGGCCGCCATACCGGTACCGGTGGGGGTAATCACATTACCCTAGGCGGCACCACACCTGTCGATAGCCCACTTTTGCGCCGCCCCGACCTACTGCGTAGCTTGGTGAACTTCTGGCAAAACCATCCCGGCCTTTCCTATCTCTTTTCCTCGGCTTTCATCGGACCGACCAGCCAGGCGCCGCGCGTTGATGAAGGGAGGCAGGACCAACTCTACGAACTAGAAATTGCCTTCGCCGAACTGGATCGCCACCCCAACCCACCCCACTGGATGGTGGACCGGATTTTCCGTAACCTCCTCATTGACGTTACCGGAAATACGCACCGGGCGGAGTTCTGGCAATTATTTATCAAAACGAAGTGATC
>JBCDGT010000062.1:0-9136 GCA_038750915.1 Bacteroidota bacterium | reverse complement strand
AATTATCCCAAAGCTTAAGAAAGGCATCTTGTAACAAATCCTCGGCGGCGGCCTCATCTCCCAAGCGGTACACCAAGAAGCTGCGGAGTAGGGGCGCTACGTGAAGGAAAACGGCATCGTAGACCGATTCTTCACATACCCCTATTGGAGCGGCTTCTTTCATGCGTAGAGAAAATTTTTAAAAAAATATTCAAGGAAGGGTAGGGTAGAATCGAATCTTCTTGTTTGGAGGGGCAAAATACGCAGCGGGGGCCACTCCTCCGCTGCCCTGATTCATCCGGAGTACCACTAGCAGGTGGTTTTCCTAAAACCAACCAAACTTTTATGTTTAATCTCACAAAACTATCCTCCCTAACCCTCTTGTTTTTTGCTCTGGGCCTGGTGTTTACGGCCTGTGAAAAAGAGAATTTACAGGAAACCATCACCCCAACCGAAGAAGTTGTTCCGCAAGCTAGACTCGGTGCTGCCTTGAGCAAGGCACTCCCCCCCGGTGATTCCACTAACCAGGATGCGGGGCAGTTGTGCTTCTTTATCAATTTTCCGCTTTCCTTACGTCTCGAAAACGGGGAAACTTATACCGTGGCCAACGAAGATGAGCTGGTCAATATTCCCGAAAATATTCTAGTTGCTGACTTTGTATATCCCTTTACGGTTACCCTGGGGGATGGTACCATCACCGAAATCAATGCTTTCGAGGACTTCATTGGCCTACTGGTGAATTGCTACGGTGACTTCGATGATTGGGAATACGACGATGAGCACGACGAATGCCCCGACGATTACGATTTCGACGACATCTTCGATTGCTTCTCCTTTATTTACCCCATCAGCTTCACGGATAGTGTCATCGTAACTACGGTCAATTCTGATGACGAATTTTTTGCTTTCCTAGACGGACTAGAGAACGAAGAGGGCGACCTGATTGATTTTGTCTTCCCTTTTGAGGTTACTTACCACGACGATAGCACTACGCTGGTCATTGAAGACTACGAGGACCTCGACGACCTATTCATTGATTGCTTTGAGCTTGACGATGATGATGACGATGAGAACGATGACGACGACGATGATGAGAATGATGAACAAGAGGAAGTCATCGTTTGCTTCGACCTAGTTTACCCCGTACAGCTTACGGACGATAACGGTGCCCTAGTTACGGTGAACGATTACGAAGAGCTGGAAGACCTTTTTGGTGATGATTACCATGATGCCCTGGTATTCCCCTTGTCTATTCTGCGTTTTGAAACTACTGAGGCCATTGTGATTCGGGATGCGGATGAGTATGAAGACTTACTCGATTTCTGCCAGGAAGAATCCGAGCGGGAGCCGGATGGCCCCGGACGCTACGATGAAGATTACCTAGAAGCGTTATTTGATGGTTGCTTAACCATCGAATTACCCGTAACGATTACCCTTACGGATGGAGGAGGTAACTCGCTGGACCGTACGATCGACAACCCTGAACTACTCCGGTTTTTCCTAGACTGGGAGCGTACCCCAGATCCTACGGTTGACATTAATTACCCCATTAACCTTACCCAAAACGCAACGGGCACGGTAGTAACGGTAACGGACAAAGACCAATTGGACGATCTAGTAGCGACCTGTGACGATTAATGGGATAAAATAGTAACAGCCTACTCTACTACTCGCAACCTCCGCTTCGGCTGGGGTTGCGCTTTTTAGGCTTCCCGATCCATTACTATCCGGCGTTTACGGAGGGTGCCGGATTGGCCGGTTTCGTGGAGGACCCCTTCATCTCCGGAAGTGATCTCAGCGGCATTTCCCTCGTCAGTATCGATGTGCATCTCTAGTTTATACTTTGGAGAAACCCGGATGAGCACGTTGCTGAAGGTGAGGGCCCGCTCGTCACTGCCGACGGCAACTTCTACGATGTCGCGGTCCTTTACGCCGAAGACCTCCGCGTCGGCGGGTGTCATGTGGATGTGCCGCCAGGCGCAGATGACTCCGTCTTCGAGGTCGAACTCGCCAACGGGGCCGATGAGCTTGCAGCCGGGGGTATTTTCTACCTTACCCGACTCTCGTACTGGGGCGTCGATGCCCAGGAAGAATTCATCCGTACGGCTGATCTCTAGCTGATCCTTGCCGCGAACAGGCCCCAGTACACGGACGCGCTCGATCCGGTTCCGGGGTCCGACAACCGTTACGGTCTCTTCGGCGGCAAACTGGCCGGGCTGACTGAGCCACTTACGTACTTTTAGCTCGTAACCTTCACCGAAGAGCTGGTCGACCGTTTCTTGTCGCAAGTGAATATGGCGGGCGGAGATGGCTACGGGAATGGTGGGCAGCGGGTTGACGGAGTCGGCTTTAGCAATCAGTTGCTGGCACTCGCGTGCAATGGCGAGCTGCTCGTCGGTGCGTACCGCCAGCAGTTTTACCCGGCTGTGGCGCATACTGAAGTCGCATACCGGTGCAGTGGACGTCAGGGTGAGGTTATTATTCGCGTCTTCGTTGATCACAGCCCCCAGGAAATCGAGCCGCTGCGCGGCGCGGTGACGGATTACGGCGCTGTTCTCACCGACACCGCCGGTAAAGATGATGGCATCAACGCCACCCATGACGGCGGCGTAGGCACCGATGTATTTGCGCAGGCGGTGGGTGAATACTTGTACTGCTAGCTGACAGGCTTTATCCCCTTCGGTGGATCTCTGGAGGATAACCCGCATGTCATTACCTACTCCAGAAAGGCCGGTAAGGCCACTTTCTCGGTTTAACAAATCATCGATCTCCTTGGGCCCGAGGCCCGCCTGGGTGTGGAGATAAGCGAGAATACCAGGATCGAGATCCCCGCTGCGGGTACCCATTACGAGGCCTTCCAGCGGAGTCATCCCCATGCTGGTTTCTACGGAGCGGCCGAATTCGATAGCCGCCACACTACATCCATTACCAAGGTGGCAAGTGATGATACGTAAATTGCGAGCTTCGGTACCCAGGTAACGGGCGGCTTTGGCGGCAACGTATTTGTGGCTGGTGCCATGGAAGCCGTAGCGCCGAATGCCGTGCTCGGCGGCTAAAGCTTGCGGAAGTGCGTAAGTTTTCGCCCGGCTAGGCAAGCTTTGGTGAAAGGCGGTGTCGAATACCGCAATATGGTCGAGGTCGGGGAAAAGCTTGCGAGCCGCTTGAATGCCTCGTAAGTTAACTGGGTTATGAAGTGGGGCGAGTCTATTGAGCCCGGCAATCGTATCTTCTACGGCTTCCGTAATGCGGGTGGCACGATCGAAGGCTTCCCCTCCATGGACCACGCGGTGACCGACGCCCGCCAGGTCAATTCCCTTGAGTTTATCCTGTAAAGCTTCGAGGCAAACGGCGATGGCCCGGTCGGGGCCTTTGCTTTCCAGCTCGATGTCACTGCCGTCGGAAAAGCTGATCAAGGGGCGGTCCAGCAGGCGCTCGGCGGACATTTCCAGGAGGCGTTCACCAGTCTTAGGGTTGATCACAGCAGCTTTTACCGAAGAACTGCCAGCGTTAAGAACAAGGATGTTCATTTCTTACTATGTGTGGGGTTATTAACTAGGGAATGTTGTGAAGAGAGGGGAGGTTCATTTCTGTTCTGGATAAGTATTTTTTGGTCGCGGCCGTGGTCACTGAGCTTGCCGAATGTGCAGGTGCAGTGGTAGGGGGCTGGGAGCTAGGGAGCTAGGAGCTAGCTCCTAGTTCCCAGTTCCCAAATTCCTCTTAGCCGTCACAAATCATGCCTTTTTATGGACTGGCAAAATAGGCGCGGAGACAACTTCGGTGGCGACCCAGGCGTTTCATTTGATTAAACGGGAGATCCCCGCTTGCTTACTACTTTATTCAAACCACCCTCCGAGCTTTGACCCTCGCCGAACTTAAAAAACAGCTTCAACCTGAAACAGCCTTAGAAGTTAGCTTCCTCGAGGATGCGGAATTCCGCCGTGGTTTGTGTTGGGGCGTCCCGCGCTACGGGCATCCGGAGGGGACTATTTGGGCACATATCCTGGAGGTAAACGCCAATATTGATCGGCTACCCGTGAGTCTGGCGGTTCGCCGGCAACTGCGGATCATCAGTTGGGTGCACGATACCTTCAAGCACATTGAGCACAAGGGCTCCCCTCGAGATTGGACCAAACACCACGCAGTATATGCCCGCAAATTTCTAGCAAATTACGTTGATGATGAGGCTTTGCTAGAAGTCGTAGAACTACACGACGAAGCCTACTATTGCTGGCGACTGGCTCATTTATATCATCGTTTAGCGGATAGTGAAGCGCGGCAGCAGATGTTAAGAAAGCGAGTGGGGAAGTACTGGCAACTTTACTACCTTTTCTTTAAGTGTGATACTTGTACTGGCGATAAGAATCCTGCGCCCCTCATTTGGTTCGAACAGACGGTAGATGATATCGAAGTCGTAGAGTTCTTACAACCCGAAGTGGGGATTTAGTGTACAAGGCTAAGGTTGGGGAGGAAATAAAAAACACGGGCAATGTAGATCAAGTCTAAATAGCTAGAAGCATCCAACAACTCCATTCCTAGCTGGCTTAGTATCTAAACGATGTTGTAACTTTGCGGCAAAGTTGAAAAGTAGACCTTTTGGGTCTGCTTTTTTGCCATGTTTTGGCCAATTTTGGTACTTACCTTAGTTTTTAACGCATTTCCGCGTATGAGATTCCTACAACGAATAACCGGTAGTCTAATTTTGCTCCTGGTGATCACGCTTACCTTGCAGTCCCAGGCGGCCTCCAGTAGTGGCAACTTGCTCTTTTACGGACTTGCGGCGGTAGCTCTCTTGATTTTCTTTTTCATCGTTATCAGCGTGGCTGATAACTTCATGGTGATTGAGTCTCGGGAGTCTGGCATCCACAGCGATAAGGTCAACATGGGCTTATACCCAAAGTTCCAGGAATTGTTCGGTAGTAAGAAGCCTGCTTTCCTCGAAGGACAACACCTGTATACCTTAAATAAGGGGTACGACATTCCCCTAGAAGGAGAGCCCGCCGCAACGGTGGATGCTGCTACGAAGGCCACCCGTTTTGCCGTCAGTCCTCCAGATTTTTTGGGCCTCATGCCAATTCCCAAAGTAACGGTTGAAGTAGGTGACAGTGTCAAAGCAGGCGACGTTGTTTTCTTCGATAAGAAAAAGGACCGCATCAAGTTTGTTGCTCCCGTAAGCGGCGAGGTTATTGAAGTTAACCGTGGGCTTAAGCGCGCGATCGCCAACATTGTGATTTTAGCGGATAAAGACCAAGTCAGCCGGACGTACACTGTGCCAGCGGCGAATGCCTCCCGAGCTGAATTAGTAGAATTTCTCCTGGAAAGTGGTGCCTGGCCCGGTATCCGCCAGCGCCCCTACAATATCGTTGCCGACCCCGAGGTGACACCTCGCGATATCTTTATCTCCACCTTTAGCACCGCTCCACTTGCTGCGGATAGTACACTAGCCATCGCTGGCCGTGAAGCAGAGTTCCAGGCGGGAATCGACTTGCTCAACCGCCTAACGGACGGGCTCGTTTACCTTGGCCTTGATGGTCGGGGTACCTCACCCTCTCCTTACGCGTCGGTGGCTAATGCTGAGAAGCGCTACTTCCGTGGGCCTCACCCCGCTGGTAACGTAGGCATACAGATGCACCACATCCACCCCGTTGGTGCTGGTGAAAATACCGTTTGGACGCTCGACGTCAATACGGTTCTCCTCATCGGTGAGATTTTCAAGAACGGCCGTTACAACTCGGAGCGGGTGATTGCCCTGAGTGGTGATCCGCTGGCCGCTCCTCGCCACGTACGCACTTTTGCTGGTGCTAACCTTGGCGAACTCTTGCAGGGAGAAAACCTTGGTAATGTTAGGATACTTAGTGGGGATGTTCTCACCGGTGATCAGCTCAGTACGGATGGTTTCCTTGGTTATTTCGATACTCAGGTAACCTTACTGGAAGAAGGCAACGAGGCCGAAATTTTCGGTTGGTTGCTGCCTTTGAAGTCTCGCGCTTCCATTTCTCCTACCATTCCTACTTTCAGCAAGTTTGCCGCTACGACAAATACCCACGGTGAAAAGCGGGCTTTCGTGGTCAACAACGACTACGAACAGGTAATGCCCATGGATATTTACACCCAACAGCTAATGAAGTCGATCATGGTGAACGACTTCGAAAGTATGGAAGGCTTAGGCATTTACGAATTGGTGGAAGAAGACGTTGCTCTGGCGGAATTCGCCTGCGTCTCTAAGCAGCCACTACAGCAGATACTGCGCGGTGGTCTTAATACCATGCTCGAACAGGGATAATTACCAAGAAAAACCGGCGGCCCCGGCTGCCTTAGCTAGAATAGCAATATGAAAGCACTGCACGATTTCGTCAAGAAGTTTGAACCGGACCACAGCAATAAGTTTGCACATACGGTTTATGACGGCTTCTACACCTTCCTTTTTCAGCCGGACACGGTTACTAAGGGTGGTGTGCACATCACCGATGGTATGGACCTCAAAAGGCTCATGGTGCACGTGGTGTTGGCGCTACAGTTACTTTACGTTTTCGGTACCTGGAACATTGGTCATCAGCACTTCCTGGCCATTGGTGAGCACACCGGCTTGCTGGAGGGTTTTCACCTGAAGGTGGTTTATGGATTGATTCAGATCCTGCCCATCTTTGTGGTTACCCACGTGGTTGGTTTGGGCATTGAGTTTTTCTATGCTGGGCGCAAAGGCCACTCGATCGAAGAGGGCTTTTTGGTATCTGGTGCTTTGATTCCCCTCATCATGCCACCGGATATTCCGCTGGTGTGGTTGGCCGTATCTATCGTATTTGCCGTCATTCTTGGCAAAGAAGCCTTTGGAGGTACCGGTATGAATATCTGGAACGTAGCGCTGCTGGCGCGGGTATTCATCTTCTTTGCTTACCCTACCACCATCTCAGGTGACGAAGTATGGGTAAGTGGTATTGAGAAGGTTGGCACTGAATTCTTCGCTGCTACCTATGGCTGGGCCCACGGAGCCTTCGACTGGGTATTCAGCGGACTCGGCTTGAGTACCTTCGGAGAAGGCGGACAGGCCGTCGTTGATGGCTGGACAGGGGCGACTCCGCTCGGACTCGCCGCCAAGGAAGGCTGGGAAGGCGTAACGGCACATTACAGCGTAGATGCGATGTTTTGGGGGGGAATCCCCGGCTCCATTGGCGAGATGAGCGTTCCTCTAATCGTTGTTGGGATGATTTTCTTAATCGTTACTCGCATTGCTGATTACCGCGTGATCTTTGGCGGCTTGATCGGTTTCGTTGTTTGTGGCCTCCTAATGAATGCCATCTCTCCAGCAGAGATTACGGAAAATACTCCCGGCATCTTCAAATTCATGGCTATTCCCTGGTACTACCAGATGATCATGGGCAGCTTCCTGTTTGCAATAACCTTCATGGCCACCGACCCGGTTTCCAGTGCGGATACCCCAATGGGTAAATGGATCTATGGCTTCTTGATCGCCTTCATCGGCCTGATCATCCGGGTGATGAACCCCGCCTACCCCGAAGGTTGGATGTTGTCCATTCTATTGATGAATACTTTCGCTCCGCTGATCGACCACTACGTCTACCAAGCCAACATCAACCGCCGCGCCAAGCGTACGGCTGAGATGGCTAAGCAGCGGGGAGAACTGATCACAAAGCGGGTTAACGATCCTGAGGTACTCACCCCTGAGAATGCCTAATCTTTAGGATTTGTCTGCCAATGGCCGAAGCGAACGCGTTTAGGCCCGACTTATCCCACCACATAACTGTTACATCAGGGCGCGGCCGCAGGTGCTATGAAAAGCAAGAAGTTAGAAATCTGAAGTAAGAAAGCTGAAAATTAAAGTATTACGGCTATTCCAAATTTCATACTTCAAACTTTATACTTCGTATTTTACGCTATACCCGCGGGTGCGCCCAAATGATGAACCACATAAAGCTCCAATAATGAGTACTAACAAAATTGTCATCTTCGTATTGGCCATGACGGTCATCGTTGCTTTGTTGCTAGCGGGTTCCGCAGTGGCGCTTAGCCCGATTGCGAAAAAGAACGAGGATATCTTCAATAAACGCCAAATCCTGGAAGCGATCGCTAAGCCGCTCGAAGAAGCGGGACAAAGTGTTGCTAGCTTAAGTGATCAGCAGGTACTGGATATTTTCGATAAGCAGGTGGATCAGTCCGTAGTAATGGCTGATGGCTCCGAAATGGACGGCATGCAAGCCATCGAAGTGGATATGGCCAAGGAGAAGAAAAAGCCCGAGGACGAGCGGATGTATCCCGTCTATGAGGTGAGCCTCGATGGTAAGAGTTTTTACATTTTCAGCGTTCGGGGCAGTGGCCTCTGGGATGCCATCTGGGGGAACATCGCTCTTGAAGAAGATATGAACACCGTAGCCGGTGTCTCTTTCGACCACGCGGGAGAAACCCCAGGACTTGGTGCTGAAATCAAAGACAATGCTGCTTGGAAGCGTCAGTTCGTCGGTAAGAAAATTTACGACGGCGATAAGTACGTTTCCGTTTACGTCCGTAAGGGTGGCGCGATCGACAAAGAGCACGAAGTAGATGGCCTGAGTGGCGCAACGGTGACCGCCGATGGGGTAACCGAAATGCTCTACCGCGGACTGAAAGCTTACGAGCCCTACATGGAAGAGGCCGAAGGTTCCTCCAAATAAAGCTTCTCCTTCCCAAAACAACCTGAAAGTTATCTGAGCCGCTGGCTCGTATAAACCATAAATATGGCAACCTCCACCGCAACCAAAGCCGCCGAAAAAGAGCCCCTTTTTGGTAAAAAGGAAAAGCAACTGATCGTCGATCCGTTGTTCGATAACAACCCCATCACCATTCAGGTACTGGGGGTATGTTCTGCACTGGCCGTTACTTCCTTGGTGTATCCATCCTTCGTGATGGCTATCGCCGTAGTGTTCGTGTGCGCGTTCTCCAGCTTGTTTACTTCCCTTTTGCGGAATAGCATTCCAAAAGCGGTTCGACTCATCGTCCAATTGGTGATCATCGCAACCTTAGTAACATTGGTGAATGAGGCGCTTAAAGCCATTAACTACCCCATCTATAAACAGCTTTCCGTTTACATCGGTCTGATCATCACTAACTGTATCGTGATGGGGCGTCTGGAAGCTTTTGCCATGGCGAATAAACCCTGGCGTTCCTT
>JBCDGT010000061.1:0-9143 GCA_038750915.1 Bacteroidota bacterium | reverse complement strand
GGGATAGTATTTGGTATGATTCTAATCACTCAAGCTTATTACAATCACGAAGTTCATCCACTCAAAGTGTAACATTTTACGAGGCCGTAGGCCCTCTAAAAAGCGTCAGCGTCTAACTCTGCTTTCCTAAAAAAGACTCATCTGCTCTGGCCCGCTCCAGGGTTCCGGCCCGCGGGTATCGATGCCCATTCCCTTTAGTTGATCGACGAACCAGGCGGCGGCATCAGGGGCCAGAATATTATCGGGCTGGGGGGGAAAAAAGTAGGCTTCGGGGAGGTTCCAGTCGAGTAGTTTACTGGCCCAGTCTTCGAGGCGGGTGTAGTCCGAAGGCAGAAGTCCATTGCCGACAAAACGCACCATGGTGCGGGGGGCGGTCACATAATTGTGGAGGACATCTCGCCGACCGGCGACGTCGGTAATGACGGCAGCAATGCCACGTGCTGCCAGGGCATCCATTAGGGCTTCGGTACGAAAAGGGTCGGCAAACCAGCTTTCGTGTCGGACTTCTACGGCCAGTGGTAGTAAACGAGGCCAGCGGTCAAGGAATACCTCCATTTGTCCAAGGCGATCCGCCCCAAAGTAGGGGGGGAGCTGCATAAAAGCGCAGCCTAGTTTTTCGCCCATACCATCCAGGGAGGCCACGAAGCGTTGTAGGTGTCCTGCTTGCTGACCGAAATCATTGCGGTGGCTGATGGACTGCGGAATTTTAGGACAAAAGCGGAAATCGGTGGGGACGGTGTCGTACCATTTTTGTACCAGTTTAGTATCCGGAATTCGGTAGTGAGTAGTGTTCAACTCGATGGTGTTAAACTGCTGGCCGTAGTGTTGTAAGAAGGCCGTTGCTTTGGTTTTTTCGGGATACCATTTGCCGACCCATTCTTTCATACTCCAGCCGGTGGCACCGACGTAGATGTTGGGCAGCCCATCTCCTTCTCCCAGCTCGTAGCGATCGAGTCGCTCCCGATTTGCCAGGGGGTCGAGTGGTAGTTCGAAATGGACCTGCGTTGGCTGAGCGACTTTACCAAACTTCATACGATCAGTTTTAGGATGAATTCCAAAAAAATGGATGCACAGAATGGCTAACCTGATTTTAGGAACAGTAGTTCAGCAGAAAGTGGGGGGCAGGGATAATTCTCCAGGCTTTCTGCCGAAATTCAGTGGAAAGCCTGGAGATATTCCTGGATTATCCGGCCATCATGGCTACGGATTGTTGTTTTTTGGTATGCAGTATCCCTGAATTACCCAAGGGATGCTGACGGGGTAAAAATCGGCGGCGCAGCCACCGGCTGGGACTCTCTAGCCATTGTCATTAGAGAGTAACGCGACGCTGCAAAGATAGAACGGTAATTGGGCTTTGGGGTGTCGGTTGCCAATTTTTTGGTGCCGTTCCCTAAATAGTTGGGGGCAAAGTGGCTTAGGGCGAACCAATAGTAGCGTTGTATCTTTACCCCAATCCCAAATATCCGTTTTCCCGATTCGTTCTCATCCCATGTTACGCCCCCTATTCGTTTCTCTGCTGCTTTGTGCGGCCTGCCATCTTGCGTGGGGGCAGCGCTGTGGGTTTAGCGATACGGTTGCCATTGGGGCTTTTGGAGCAACAGACATTACCATCTCCATCGAGAATTACCTTAATAACGACATCGCCAATGGTAACCAGGGACTTTGTGGAGTCAGCCTCTACTTTCAGCATTCCTACGTCTACGACCTTACGGTAACCCTAACCAGCCCGGGAGGACAGTCGGTCGAACTTATTGGCCCCATCAACGCCCAGGCGCGGCCACCAACTAACCTAGCACGCTGGTTTATCGACTTTCTAAGGTGCGACAGTACCGCTGCTCCGGACCCTGGAGCTCCTGGTACGTGGAACAACAATTTTGGCTTCAACTGGCCGGCCTTCGGCCTGTTTCGGGGAGATTATCACCCCGCTGCTGGCTGCTTCGAAGATTTTACCACCGGTCCGGTAAACGGCGATTGGACGCTAACCTTTAATACCCAACGATCCGGACAGCAAGGTCAGCTGACCTACGTTCTGCTCGAATTTTGTGATGACCGTAATAGCGAAGGCCCCTGCTGCTTCGCTAATGCTGGAGAGATCGAGCCCGTTCCGCCCTTCGAGGCATGTGAACAAAGCACTGACTTGCCCTTGAACCTCCCTGCCCGCTACCGTCGGCCACGACCGGCCGCTGATCAGTACGGATACACCTACGCCATTGCGCGAAACGACTCCGTGCTCTACGTACAAGATAATCCGAATCTAGCTAACCTCCCTGCAGGGACTTACGAGGTTTGCGGGCTAAGTTACCGCCAGGGAGAATTAGGCCTGCTGCCCCTAGATGGAAGTTTGACCTTCGATGAGCTTCGGCAAGATTTTGCCGCCGTGGTACCAACGCTCTGTGCTGATCTAACCCCGATATGTCAGTTGGTCAACCTTTATCCTATTCCCGATACAACTTTTCTTGAGCGCATCATCTGCATCGGTGGAACGGTGTCGGTGGGGGGGATGGATTTTTCTACTACCGACGTTCACGTGGTTGACCTGGTGGGAAGAGCTGGCTGTGATAGTGTGGTAGTACTGGACCTGGAGGTGGTGACCGAGCTTCGAGAAACGGTAGATACCACCATCTGCGCTGAAGGTTTTTACCCGCAAGGAACTCGCATTTATGACCAGCCGGGTACCTACGTGGATACCATTTCCTCGGTCTTGGGCTGTGATAGTATCGTGACGCTCCATCTGGACGTTGCCACGGCAATTGTCACCGATACCCTTGCTGCTATTTGCCAGGGTGATGTTTTTATGGTCGGCTCGGAACCGTTCCAAACCAGTATAACTACCTCTAGAACCATCCCGGCGGTGAACGGCTGTGATTCTACCATAAACCTGAATTTGGTGGTATTAGAGCCTGCAATCCTCTTCAACACGATTCCTGCTGGCCTGGATTGCGCGAACCCCAGCATCACCCTGGATGCAAGTGGTAGTAACCTAGCTTTTACTCAATCGGTCCGCTGGCTGGATACCCTTGGTAACGTTTTAATACCTGATCTTAGCTTGACGGTGGATACCGCTGGTACCTTCATTTTTGAACTGACCGTCGGTACCAGAGGTGTTAGTTGTACGGTGCGGGACACGGTAATACTGGCTGACTTTCGTTTTCAGGTGACTACAGACTTGGCGCTGACGCAGGTGCAATGTAACGGACCAGATGAGCAATGTGCATTCATCTCTTGTCGAAACCCCAGCCTGGGTATTCGAGCTACACCGGCCCCGGTGGGGCCTGCTTATACTTACACGTGGTCCGTACCTCCCGGAGGTAATATTGTTGGCGCTACCACTGGCCCCGAGGTGCTAGTGGATGCTCCAGGGAGGTATCAGTTGACCATCGTAGATCCCGTGACCGGCTGCCGCTTGGATACTTTTTACCAAATCGGACTGGATACCTTAGAGCCGCTAGCGGATTTCAACGGGAACTTCCTGCTTAATTGTGAGCGCAATAGCTTACAACTGGTTGCGGATACCTTCCAGCAGCGACGAACTGAGCTCGATTTCACCTGGACGGGGGACTGTCTTCCTAGTTCGATCAGCGGTCCTGTACTTACGGTCGACTGTCCCGGTGAGATAACCCTGACAGTAGGTAACCGTACGAATGGTTGTAGCAAGGATACGACCTTTACCGTCCTCCAAGATCTTGCTCCCGTAAACCTTTCCCTGGCACCTGCGACCGCGCCCATTACTTGTTTTGAGCCCTTACGCACCTTAGATGCTTCTGGTTCCAGTTCTACAAATGGTCTTGAGTTCGTATGGACCTACGAGGGCTTTGCCGATACGGTCAGCCAAGCCGCAATTTGGGACACTGAGCTGGCGGGAACCTATACCCTTACGGCTACTGACCAGCGCAGTCGCTGCTTCGCGACAAGTACCATAGTCATCGCTGGCGATACCGTGCGCCCGGTTGCGGAAGCCGGCCCTCCGGTAATTGAGCTAAATTGTTACCGCCCAGACACTGTTTTGGGGACGGCTCTGACGAGTGTTGGCCCCGAATTTAGTTACACCTGGACGGAAATTAGTCGACCTCAAGACACACTGGCTCGTACGCCGAACCTGGCCGTTGCTCCGCCGGCTGGGGTTTTCCGCCTTGCTGTTTTTAACGAGACAAACGGCTGCCGCTCGGTAGATTCGGTATTGGTCCGGGTGGCTCTCGATACGCCCTTTATTAGATTGGCTCCTCCCTTGGACTTCGACTGCTTTGTCGACTCGGTACAGTTAGATGCTAGCCTAACCAATCTCAATTTTTCTTTTACCCAGGAATGGTTTGGCCCCTGTTTGCCCGCCGCTAAGGATACTAATCGCCTCTGGGTTGAGTGTCCGGGAACTTATTACTATGAGGTATTTAACCTGGAGTCGGGCTGTAGTGCCCGCGATTCGGTAATCGTTGGCCTGGCCGCTACTGGGGTAGTAGCCTTGCTGCTGGATACGGCTTTCTTAGACTGTGACACTGGCCTAACTCGCCTAGATCGTAGCGCCGGTACGGATGCCCCGGTAGTGCGCTGGTTTCGGGACGGGACACCCGTAAATTTAGTTGGGCAAAGGCCTCAAGTGACCGTGCCAGGAACTTACACGCTAGTGTTGGGAAACTTCAACGAAAGCTGTCTGGACACTGCTCGTACCGTAGTGGTTGCCAACTGCTCCGCTCTGGCAGTTATCGTTCCACCGGATAGCCTGACGTGTAATACGGCCGTTGTAAACCTTGACGCAACGGCGTCGATACCCAGCGTAGGGCCAAACGTAATTTCCGAATGGCTCATCCCCGCTGGGGCTACTACCTTACCGGGAGCCACCGCTCGCCAACTCTCTGTATTTACCCCTGGTCGCTACGGCTTTGCCCTGCGTAACCTAGTCTCGGGGGAGGCTGATACCATCTTTGTTGACGTTAGGCGCAACATCGAGCAACCCACTGTCGATGCCGGACCTCGGGATACGATCAACTGCTATACCCCCACGGTAACCTTGGATGCCGCGGCCAGTAGCCAAGGCCCTGAGTTCGAGTATTTATGGACCACCACTACTGATGACACCCTTGGCTTTACCCAGCAAATTACCGTTGCTGAAGCAGGTACTTACCTGCTGCGTGTCACCCAGCGAGAAACGGGGTGTTCACGGGTAGATAACGTGACAATCCGACGAGACCTGGGGGTGCCGGACCTGAGCTTTACGGAAGCGATCATTCCTTGTGATACGGTGGATTTTGCCATTGGAGTGATCCCGGACCCTCCGGGTACGTACAGTTATGAATGGAATGGCCCGGCCATTGTAGCCAACGCCGATCAGGATACCGTGCGGATAGCTGATGTTGGGAGCTATCAGGTAAGGGTAACAGATGTTGGCAATGGCTGCCCAACCAGTGAATTGATATCGGTGACCCGTGCCGCTTGTCCGCCTTTCCCACAGCTTTCGGATACTAGCCTTACCTGCATAACGGATACCCTACAACTCATCGCTACTTTTAGAGAACCTTGTTTCGGCTGTAATTACCGATGGACTCGCAACGGCGTACCCATCCCCAATCAAAATGATAGCATCTTGCCCGTCAACCAAGTGGGTACTTACGAAATTATTGTTTTCAATTCCTTTGGCCTAAGGGGGGCAGCGTCGGGAATGGTTACGGATAGTCGGATTTTGCCAGTAGCCAATGCCGGTCCCGATCAATTGCTGACTTGTTCGGTTACCAGTGTTTTACTGGTGAACCCTACGCCCGAACCGGATTTCCCTTTCAGCTACCGGTGGCTTAACGCGGATGGTACGCCCGTCAACGGAGCCATTACCGATAGTCTTCGCGTAAGTAATGGGGAGTTATACCAGCTGGAAACCCGTAATCTATTTAGCGATTGCGTGGCGGTGGATACAGTATTGATCGATTACGACACGATTGCTCCGATTGCCAACGCTGGTGCACCAAGGGTACTGGATTGTAATAATAAGCGACGTACGCTGGATGGTATTAACTCTAGCCTAGGTGACCGGTATCGGTACCGCTGGTGTGGCGGGCCTTCGGAGCTATGCCTCGAAGGGGAGGAGACGCTGAATCCCATTGTTCGTTGTGGCGGAGTATATAGCCTTTTAGTACAGGATACCGTGAATGGTTGTTCGACGGTTGCTCAGGTAGAAGTAGCTAATGATGATGAACTTCCGGAGGTGATTCCGCTACCGGACGTCTTCTTGGACTGTACTATGGATACCGCCACTTTAACTGGCCGCCCGGTAGGGCTCCCTAACCGGGCCTACCGCTGGGAATCTGTTTTACCAGGCGGCAACCAACTTGTCCCGGAAGTTGCCCCTGGCCAGATCGAAGTTACGGCGGCGGGGACCTTTCGCTTCTTCGTTGAAAACACCATAACTGGTTGTACTAATGAATTTTCCGTTGACGTTACGGCGGACCTAAACTATCCCACCGCCGAGGCAGGTGGGGTAGATACTTTTTATTGTGAGTTGGATTCCCTGTTGATTCGTGGAAGTGGCGTGACGGTAAGCGGGGAGCCGCCTATTTACCGTTGGCGTTCAGCAACTGGCTTCTTTATTGACCGGGCCGACTCGACCGTTGGGACAATATTTCAACCCGACACTTATTATTTTTCCGTCACCGACCCACGAAACAGTTGTACGACAACCGATAGCGTATTGATTGCCAGGGACATCGAAGCTCCCTTAGCTTTCGCCGGAAATGATACCACCCTTACCTGTGAACGCCGACAATTAAGGCTCAACGGCAACTGGCAAACCATGAGTGGACAGGCTACTTTTTTCTGGACGACGCGGGATGGCAATATTCTCAGTGGAGACCAGAGTTTGAATCCATTGATCGATACCATGGGGCGTTATCAGCTTAATGTAGTCGATCCAATCAATGACTGCCAGGCGGCAGACATTATCTTGGTAACCCAAGATACCATCCCTCCCTCCGGGAGTTTAACGCTGCCGCAAGGAAGCGAGTTGGACTGTTTTCGGCCTGAACTCCGGTTGGCTGGACGCAGTAGCATAGCCGCGGCCAACTATGAATGGCAAGGCCCTCGGGGAGAAATATTAAGTGCTCGTAGGGAGGCCACCACGGCCACTGCTGGTACGCATCAACTGATTATTACTGCTAGCCGTAATGGCTGTCGGGATACCCTTTCCTTCGAAATTACGGAAGATTTTACCGCACCCACAGCATTTATTGCTACTACTCAACCCCTAACCTGCCAGAGAGATAGTGTTGTTTTAAGGGTGCGAGCCGATTCGCCTACTTCTCCTTTTTACCGCTACCGTTGGTTGAGTCCAACGGAAGAAATTCTCGGCGAAGGTCCTTCACGTTCCGTATTTTCGGTAGGGACCTATCAGTTGGTCACCCAAAACATCCGGAATGGCTGTCAGGACACTACCAGCATTTTTGTCGATGCCAATCAAACGGAGCCAATTGTCTCCTTAACCGAGCCATTACCTTTAAACTGCTTCCGTTCTTTTACTACTATTGACGGCAGTGGTAGTAGTCGAGGAATCGATTTCCTTAGCCGCTGGGAAAGTCCCAATAATTCGGCGGTACCTTCTGCCGATCCCAACCAGGTGCGTGGGAGTGTTCCTGGTTTCTATTACCTCACGGTGACCAACCGGAATAATGGTTGTAGTGCCACAGACAGTGTGGAGCTCATTCAAAGCGCCCTGGCGGTGGATGATTTACAGATTGAGGTGGAGCAACCGGCTTGTATCGATGATCCTACGGGGAGTTTGATGATCCTCGGGGTGGATGGCGGGCAGCCACCTTTCCGCTATCGCCTGGATGATGGATTATTAACGGACCGACTGGTGTACGATGACCTCCCCTTGGGCCGCTACTCAGTAGAAGCAGTTGGGGCTGATGGTTGTTCGGCTACCACCTTTTTTACCATTGCCGATGGACCTCAAGTTTTTCTCAATTTACGGGAGGATACCCTGATTCGTCTGGGCGATAGTCTGCCCCTTAATTTTACCACTAACCTAGCACCTTGGGACACCCTCATCTGGACCAGCAGCGGCCCATTACCTAGCCTAAACAACGACGGGCCGATTACCGTTCGGCCCATCAGTTCTCAAGGTTACCGTCTCCTGATCATCGGTCCTGATGGCTGTACTGCAACTGCTGAAACGGTCATTGAAGTAGATGGTACGGTCCGGACTTTTGTTCCCACCGCTTTCAGCCCTAATGGTGATAACCGGAATGATAAAATTCGTCCCTTCTTTGGTACAGAAGTTGAAAGCCTCCTTGCGTTTAAAATTTATGATCGTTGGGGAGAGCTTCTCTATGATTTTCTGGAAGACCCTAACCAAGGCGGTGAAGATTTTGGTTGGGACGGTCGGCATGAGGGAAAATTGATGAACCCCCAGGTTTTCATCTGGACCCTGGAAGCGCGTTTGGTTGACGGAGAAGTTATCCGGGAGAAGGGAGACTTTGTGTTACTCCGTTGATCTAGAGGAGGAGCTTCGCCTCCAAAAGAACCCTTCTTTTGCAACTATATCGACCGCTCCATTAAGATGACATCTTCTCTTTTCCCATTTACCAATCCGATGCCTTTTTGGGTGCCAACTAGTTGGAAGCCATGCCGCTCGTGAAAACTAACACTTCCGATATTCGTCCCCCATATCTTGGCGCAAAGGTAACGATAACCTAGGGCCTCTGTGGCCGGGAGCAGTGCTTCGTATAGAGCTGTTCCCGTTCCCCTTCCAGTAGCGGCTTCGTCTAAAAAGATGGATACTTCTCCCGCAATATGATAGCCTCCACGGGGGCTGTAGGGTTTTACCGAGCAAAATCCTAAAAGAGAGTTAGGGGCTTCTTCCGCAACAAAAACGGTGCTGCGTTCACCTGTGATCAGGACCAAATAGTCGGCCGCCAAACGGGGCTGTAATACCATCGTGGCTTTACTTACGTACTGGTTGAAAATGGTGGCAATAGCGCCAGCATCCTTTTCCTGGGCAAGACGAACCATCATCCTAACCTGAATTTATCGGCCGATCGTTCGTAACCGATGTACCAATCTTCAGAAAAGCCAGGGAGTATTTGCCGTAGGTGATGGACCAGATGGAAAAGATAGTCCTCAATCAGAAAACCGAGCGTAGCCGGTTTATCCTCCGGAAATGCCCG
>JBCDGT010000060.1:0-9194 GCA_038750915.1 Bacteroidota bacterium | reverse complement strand
GTCTGGTAGTCTGGTAGTCTGGTAGTCTGGTAGTCTGGTAGTCTGGTAAGAAAATTGGCTGGGTTGTAATTACCAACTTTAAGCAGACCTTTAAGTAGAAAAAGGTGAGTGCGGCAAAGCCGCGTGAATGGAATATGGGTACTACAAGGCCACCAGACTATTCTACTCCAACTTGAAGCGAACCGGCAGGTAATAAGTCATAGCCATTGGTCGATCCTTAAATCGAGCCGGTATCCACTTTGGGTGCTCGTGCTTCATTTGTAAGACTGCACGGAGGGCTTCCTTATCGGCGTATTGATTGATGCCGCGCCTGACCCGGACGTCACCAATATGGCCATCCTCCATTATTTCCATGCTTAGGACAACGGTTCCTTCAATACAGGCACTAAGTTTTGGATATTTCACGTGGCTATATAGGAAGTTCACTACGGCCTTGGAGGTGCATCCATTTGGATCATCCGCTTCGTCGCAGCCTGGGAAAACGGCCGGCCTTTCCCAATTAAGGAACATCCCTTTCTCGGATGGGCAGACTGGCGGAGGAGGAGGTGGTGGTGGTGGTAAACTATCAACCGGTAAAGTAAAGGCGAAGAAGAGGCAAAATTTGGTGAACATCAGGCGGAGGTTTCTACTGCTCTAGATGTTTCCGGTTTAGTTTTTGGTGCATTCGCCCGTTGGCGGAGTTGCTCGCTGGTCATGCGGCTGCCGTCGTGGCTCCAGCCCGGTGGACCGAAAAGGTAACCAAGGCGGCTGCGCCAGTCAGGAGCTAGCCAGACATCTCTAAACATGGCCGTCCATTCGTGGGTGGCAATGCGGAGTGGGTTGTAGGTAGTGATGTTGGTAGTTAGTCCGTAAGTGGGTTTTTCTTCCTCTTCGACAAAGGTGCCAAACAGACGGTCCCAGATGATCAGCACACCGGCGTGGTTCCGGTCCAAGTACCGCACGTCGCTGGCGTGGTGGACGCGGTGGTGGCTGGGGGTATTGAAGATGTATTCAATTGGCTTCCACATTTTACCGATGGCCTCCGTGTGAATCCAGAATTGGTAGATCAAGCTGATACTCCCGAAAATAGCCACCATGATCGGGTGAAAGCCCACCAACGGTAGCCAGGCGTGAAAGAGGAAGGTACCCGAGATCGTGCCCGTCCAGGTTTGCCGTAGGGCAGTAGATAGGTTATACTTCTGGCTACTGTGGTGCACCACGTGGCTGGCCCAGAAGTAGCGCACGGAGTGGCTGGTCCGGTGAAAAACGTAATAGGTCAAATCCTCGGCAAAAAAACACAGTACCCACACCCACCAAGCCGCCCCAAGATCGAAAAGCCGGAACTGGTAAAGGAAGAAAAAGCAGCCAAGGGTAATCACCTTCGTAAACAGGCGGATAATGGCATTACCGATGCCCATCGAAAGCGAGCTGATGGTGTCTTTTGTCTCGTACCAATCCCGTTGCTCCCATACGGCTACCCCGATCTCCAGCAGTAGCAAGAGAATGAAGCCCGGAATCGCGTAGTGAATCGCGACGGGATTATCTGTGTAGATGAAATCCGGCATGTTGATCGACTAAATAAGCAAGAACAAATTTAGCGAATTTTCGCAAGTGGCGCATCAGAAACTACTCCTCGCCTTTACCCGTTAGCTTACTACACCTTATCTTCGAAGCTATGACCAGAATCCTTGACGATGCGGAAGTATTAGTTCGCCTACCTGAGTTCAGGTGGTCCTTGGAGCGTTATCACGCTGCGATTAAAGCGGGTGTTTTAACGGAGGATGATCGCATCGAACTACTCTTTGGGAAATTAATACCTATGTCCCCCGTTGGAATTGCACACGGAAAAACTGTGAAAAAGCTCAATCGCCTATTTATTCAGCTATGTCCAGAAGAAGAATTTACTATTGGAGTTCAAGACCCTATTACGCTGATCGATGATTCCGAACCAGAGCCAGATATCCACGTCGCAAAAGGCTCGCTTGAAAGCTATGACCATCATCCTTACGCCGCTGATTTACTGCTAGTAGTCGAAGTATCCGATGGTACATTACACCGAGACCGCACGGCCAAAAAACTAAGCTATGCCCTCGCGGGTATCGAAGAATATTGGATTATCAATGTCTACGAAAAGCAGGTAGAGCGCTACACTGAGCCGAGCCCGGAAGAAGGGACTTATGCTAGTAAGGAGACCTTCAAGCGAGGCGAAACTTTTACTAGCCTGCACCTCGGCGAATTTGCCGTTGATGATCTGACGCTAGCAGTTGTCTAAATTCTCTACGTCTCTTTGCGACTTTGTGGTCTCCGCGTGTAGACTATTCTAGTTTGAACTTAACCGGCATATTGAATTGAACCTGAACGGGCTTTTCCCGCGCAGACGCGGGCGTCCAGCGCATATTTTTGTCGATCATGAGTTGAATAACGCGCAGCGCTTCTTCCCCGCATCCGCCACCAAGGTCGCGTGCGATCCGAGGATTATGTACTGTCCCATCAACGTGAACATCAAAGCTGATCACCACCATTCCCTCTACGCCAAGGTCGCGTGCATTTGAAGGATACTCAATGTTGCTGTAAATAAACTCCAGCAGGTTTTTATCCGAACAATCTTTCCGCTCATCGTATTCTCCTAATCCGACACAATCGGGGCTAGGGAAAAGGGGCATTTCTTCGCGATAGCTAATAAAACCCGAATACTCTTCAGCTGATGACTTAGCCGAATCCGTAGGTTTAGATGCTGGTATTGCCGGCGGCGGTGGTGGTGGTAAAATGGGTGATTTACTACTACTCATACTACACACCCAAACGTCTTCCGGCGCTTCTATCTCCGTTACATTCTGTTCAGTAAAAAGAGGAGAGATGGCCAGACAAAAGCAGGCCAGTGAGAGGCCAAAATAAAAATGAGGAGAAGTAATGCGCATAGGGCGAGTGTTTTGCTATTAGATGCAAAAGGAAGTCCGCTTGGTGTTCAGCGGTCGCCAGTAGTACCATCGCCAATTAAAAGGGCGTCTACTCTTAAATAAGTAGACGCCCCTTCCGTTTTTGTGCTGTTACGGTTAGTTCCCGCCACCCAGAATCAACGGCAGGCCACCACCTTCGCCGCCAACAACAATCACCTTGCTGTTAGGGGATTTAGAAAGCTCAAGGGTAGCTTCGATGCCTTTATCCTGAAGGATTTTATCGGAGAGCGAGGCGGAAAGCACTCGGTTAGCCGCAGCTTTGGCCTCCGCTTCGATCAAGCGGCGCTCGGCTTCTTGCTTCTCCCGGGTAAGGATATACTCATACTTCAGGGAAGCTTGCTCCGCTTCCAACTTTTCTTCGATGGCCGTACGGACCTTCTCGGGCAGCTCGATGTCGCGGATCAGGATGGCGCGCAGGTCGATAAAGTTCTCGGCCAGTACTTTAGTAAGCTCAGTCGTAATGAGGGTTTGTACTTCATCACGCTTAGTGGAGTACAGTTCTTCCGGGGTGAATTTACCGATGACCTGACGAACGGCAGAGCGAACCTCGGGGCGGATTAAACGGTCCATATACTCGCGGCCAAAGTTTTCGTGCAGGTTGCCGATAGCCCCAAAGTTGGGGCGAATACGGGCCGTAACGTCGACTTTAATGTTCAAACCGTTGCTGGAAAGGACTTCCATCTCTTCTTCGAGCTGCTTTTCTCGTACTTCATAAACGTACATATCGTTCCACGGTGCCACTACGTGGAAACCGGGCTGGTAGATATTTTCCTTATCCAGTCCGCCACTGAAGCGACGGAAGATGACACCGCGCTCACCAGCATCGATCGTTACGAAGGTTGCGTTGGAGAACATCAACAGAAGGATCAGCAGGAAGAAACCCACGATACCGTAGGTCATTAATTTCTTTTGGTTCATTGCTCTTGTCTTGAATTACCGTGAAGATAACGTATAGAAGCGCGGAAGGATCGCTTAGTTCACCATCAACGGTAGTAAAATGCTACTTTATCCGGGTTTGCTTGGCGTAGTTAAATTTTCGAATTTCAACTTTCCCACTTCGGACTTCATACTTTTCACTGCACCTGCGGCCGCGCCCGCTTCCAGAAAAAATAGCTTAAAACCAAGCCCGACAGCATGAAACATATCGCGATGATCTGCGCCTGACTCAATTGGAAACCAAGGACGTTGTAGCGATCGTTTACGCGGATGAATTCGATAAAGAAACGCTCCACGCCATTGAAAAAGAGGTAGATGCAGAACAGGAGGCCAGGGATGGGAGTGAGACGCTTACGCAAGGCCCAAAGGACACCCCCAATAGCAAAGGCCATCACCGTTTCGTACACTGAGCTGGGATAGACCGCCTGCGCTAACTGGGTACAATACTCTAGGTCACAGCCTGGAATAGGGACACCTCGGCCAAGCACGTTATGCGGAAAATCGTAGCTCCACACCCAATCGGGCAGGAACCACCAGTCGGGTTGGGGCTTGGCTACGATGCCCCAGTCGCCGTCGCCACTAAATTGGCAGCCCATGCGGCCCACACCATAGGCTACGATCAGGGCAGGGGCTACAGCATCCAGTACGGGAATTGGTTTGATGTCGTACTTGCGCAGATAGAAAAAAACGGCGATGGCACCGCCGATGAGGCCACCGTAAATGGCCAGCCCGTCGCCACTCAGCAACACGCCCAGGGGGTCTTCGAAAAAGCGCGGCAGGTATTCGATGATGGCAAAGAACTTAGCACCAAGAATGCCACCAATAGCCGCCATCATGGTAATGGGGCCAATCCGGTCGCTGGGGTAGATATCCACTTCCTGGACGGTTTCTTCTTTTTGCTTTTGCCCGAGGTATAAGTAGTAGCCCAGGAAAATAGCGGTGCCCAATAGCCCTGTCCACCACCAGCCGTCCAGCGAAAGCAACACACCACCCGCATCCTGCTTCCAGGCATCGATGTTGGCGATGGCGTAAGGAATCTTGTAACCAAGCACAAAGCCGAAGAGCCCGTTAAAAATATAATCCGCCAGGGTGACAGTTTTCCCCGGTACGATGGTGCTGCGAGTCGGTTGTAATTGCCCTAGTTTTTCCCGCCGCTTCAGCTCTACTTTCAAAATACGAGCTGCCACAATGAAGGCCAGCAACAGGAAGAAGCCGAAGGTCTTAAAAATGCTCAGCCAATTGTCTTGGGCCGTACCGAAGAGATCGTGAAAAAGGTAGGAAAGATCAGGATACACGGAGTGGCTTTTGGCAAACTACTCTACATTTTGCTTTTCCCTCTCTCGATCTCTCCAAACCGCTACGCTGGAGAGAAGCCGACGCAAAAAATATAGAGTAGTGTGGGCTTTTGGATAATAGCACGAACAGAGGTCCTCGGAGTGTTTTTAGTGGCGCTTAGGCCTCCGAGTGTCCGGTTTCGACTACAAAGGTACGCACCTGAGTCCGCGCTCTTTTACGAAGCCATGATCTCTAAAGAAAAAAGCTCGTTACCCTTTTGGTACATCTAGTACTACCCCTTCTCTCACTACCAACTCAAAGCCGGCCCCCGTTGCTAGAAAATCGATAGTTTCGATGAGCGCATTACCCTGGGTCCGAGCTTCTTCGATCAGCTCGCTTTGTAGAGCTTCCTCACGCAGGCGCTCCTTGGCCTGTTTGTTGAGCGCGCTGTAATCTTCGGCCGTGAAGGTATTGAACCAACTTTCTTCTAGGTTACGGTAGATCAATTCGTGGTCGATGGCTAGTATCTTGGGTTCCGGTAAATTACTAACGGTTAGGGTCCGGCTATTAGCATCAACATCAATTTGCAGTTGCTCAAGATCATACCCTACCAATACGGTACCCTGCACTTGTACTATTGCTTCCTTACGAAAGGAAAAGCGGGTGGGCATCGGAAGGTAAAGGGTGACATTTTTGTCTTGGGTGGAGTTAAACACTTCGCTGACATCCCCTTCAACGGTTACCAACTTAGTCACTTTGCGCACCTGTTCTAGCAAGATCGTGGCGTCTTCCTTAGTGACGCGTTGTGCCCCCTGGCTAAAGCCCCAAAAGGCGGCGGCGCCCAACAAAAACGCCAGGATGACAATGACTAAAGTAGGAATGAGCTTGCGTACCATACTCCATAAACGGCTGGGATGTGCAAATGATTGGATACTAAGGTGTCAACAAGCGCCAGTCTTAGACGTAGCTGTTCTACCAATAGACCAAATCACCAATAGCACCAAAAGGCCAATTCCCTAATTCTTCTCTACCTCCGCCGTCATCGGGTACTTCAAGCCTTCGTAGCTTTTCAGCACGGCTTTCACACTGCCTACACTCACGGGAGACTCGATCAAGACGGGAATTTTGTTTTCGTCATCACTAACGTAAATTTTCATCTCGTCCCCTTCCTTAAAGACATCTCCTGCGATCAGTTGAGGGCTGAATTTTTGCGTATTGAAGCGTCCTACGCCCTTCACCTTTTTGTTTTCCTCGGGGCCAAGGTAGCGGATGGCTAGCGGGTGAATCTCCTGGTCCATCAAGATTTTGATGGGTATTTCCTGGTCAACGCTCATTTCGTCAAAGTCGAGGTTCCGAGCGTAGTAGACGATGGAGATCAGGTCGTGCATACACTCCTCGATGGGAATTTCTTTTTCTTCAAGGTCGTCCCGTGTACGCCCCCGGGCACTGATGGCCAGGTCCTTTTCGGGGTAGAAGGTGGTCCGATCGTAGCGGGTATATCCCCCTTCTTGGATGTCTTTGATGTGGATTTCGGGGAGAAGGGTTTGCTTATCGAGGTAACTCTCGTAGTTGTCCCTCACCTTATAAAACCACTCGTAGCTTTTGTAGGTACGGCCACGTACCATGATGTGGTATTGATTTGGCAGGTCATGTACCAAGAAAGTGACTTCCCCAGCCGCTAGCCAAACGAAGTTCCAGTTGTAAAAGAGTTTATACACGATTTTTTCCCCGGGCTGGAAGACGTTGTTGTCCGTATCACAGATATCGGGCAGGGCCATTGGAGGGTGAAAATCCGTAGCCTTGGGCGCGGCCGCAGGTGCTGGCTCTTCATGAAGAGCAGGGTAAAGGTCAGCGGTAAGACCATCGTTCACCGGCGACACGTTCGTCAGCAGTCCTGTACAAAGGACACTAGCAAGCAGGAAGGTAAAAAAGGTCTTCATCACATTTTTCTTTTGGTTAACAACCAGTATCCTGGTAGGGCTGGCAATAACACATTAATGGCAAACAGGGTGGTAAAGGCGAGCAGAATAGCCAGGGACGTTTCCGGCGCGTCTCCCCATAGTACTAGGCCTAACTCCGTACGGGTCACGAGGTTCAAACCCGGCGGTAACGGAATGCCCGCTTGCACCAGATAGATGCCCATAATTCCAGCCAAACCTTTTAGATAAGGCAATTGAACCCCAAAAAACCACAGCAAGAGGTAAAGCTGTGTAGAGTAGACGAAAAAACGCAGACAGGCGTACGAGCCCGCTTGCAGGATTAAATTAAATTTAACGCTCCGCAAACCTTGCTTCAGGTCGGTCAGCGTCCAGTTAAAACGCTTTTCTAGCCAGCTAATTATCCGCAACAGCAAAGGTTTACCGCCCCACCAGCCGGCCAAAAGCAGTAAGGGGCCTATAGGTAAAAGCCAGATAATGGGTAAAGTCAGCTTCGTTTGTAGCAGCCCGTGGCCGGTCCAAATTAAACCCGGCCAGGCCAGTAGTAAAAAGGCGATCCATTGGCACGCACTACCAAGGATGCTACTAGTAAATACCCCCGGCCATTCTTCCCGGCTGGCCATCATCATCCGACCACCAATTTCGCCAATCCGGTTAGGAGTAGCAGCGCTCAGGCTTACGCCGCCTAGGGTGGCCCGCCAAGTCCGAGCAAAAGGCCAGGATAAGAAAGGCAGCAGCAACAAATGCCACTTGCGGGCTTCCAACCACCAGTTGAAGGGCATCAAGACCAGGGCCAAAATGGCATACTTCAATTGGCCTGGTTGGTGTAGGGCCGCTCCGAAGGCTACCCAATCGACCGTTTGCCCCAGCCGCCAAAATTGCCAACTGAAAGCCGTCAGCACCACCATACTGAATACCCGCCACCCCCACTTTCGGGCCAGCGTACTAAAAATTTTATTTTCCGGTGGCGTCAAATTTTTTGTTTCTTTATGCTAGAATAATTGGAAACCAATAGACTCCGGACACTCGGAGGTCCCAACTATGTCAGGGACACTCCGAGGACCTTCGCGATGCTTTTTTAACGGAGAATCGGAGGACCTAGGAGCGTGCTGCGTAGCCAGTTCCTCCGAGTATCCGAACCAAGAAATACTTACGCAAAACTACAACATTGGCCAAGCCTACTCCCAATAAGACTGCACCTACTGTTTACCGTATCCTTGGCGTCGACCCCGGGACGGTAGTCCTGGGTTTTGCCGTAGTAGAAATCCACCCACGCTCGAAGCGGGTAGTCGAACTGGGCACCCTAAAGCTGGCTAAGTTCAAAGACCATGCTGAGCGCTTGGCCGCCATCCACCGCCGGCTCACCCAGGTAATTGGTACGCATAAACCGACGGTGATGGCAATCGAAAGTCCCTTCTTTGGTAAAAACCCCCAGTCTATGCTCAAACTTGGGCGAGCCCAGGGCGTCTGCATGGCCGCCGCCATGGGACAAGAGGTCCCCGTGGTAGAGTATGCGCCGCGCAAGATCAAGCAATCCATCACCGGTAACGGCAACGCCAGCAAGGAACAGCTGGCCGCTATGCTGCAAAATGAGTTTCCGCTGGATATGTCCCGCGTGCTCGCCGATGCTACGGATGCCCTTGGTGCGGCCATGTGCCATTATCACCAGAGTCGGGGAGCCGTAGGTGGTGGCAAGAAGTTCTCCGGCTGGGATGCTTTCGTAAAGGAGAATGCAGACCGGGTGAAGAAGTAAGGATATTTGATATCTGCTTAGTGATTGCTGATTTTTGATTGGTTTCGGTTAGTCATGTATTCTGTTAATTGTTGAATGTACTGGGTAAAAGAGTAATTAGTTAATGGATAGGGGATTGAGAATAGATGGTGATGTGGTAGTATTCAATGAATGGCCAGAGGGAGAAATATGGTGGTCAGGTATCACCGATAGCTTCAGAATAAAAATTGATGACATTAGAGTTGTAGCAATATCGCCAAGACTATCGCTGGATGACGAAATACTTATAGTGACACTGATAAATAAAGAAAAAGAGTTTAAGCAATTCAGCAGTTTTGAATTCGGAAAAGAACCAATTAAGGAATTTGAAAAAAAATT
>JBCDGT010000059.1:0-9304 GCA_038750915.1 Bacteroidota bacterium | reverse complement strand
CGTACCATCGAAGATTTAGACGATATCCTGGATTATGCGGCTCAGATAAAAACTCGCCCCGAGGCTTCCGCTACCGTGATGGGTGGTGGACTTTTAGGCCTAGAAGCAGCAAAGGCCACCATGGACATGGGTCTTAAGAGTCACGTAGTGGAGTTTGCTCCTCGCCTGATGCCACGTCAACTAGACGAAAAGGGAGCAGCCGTACTCAACGATACCTTGGTTGACCTGGGATTGAGTATCCACACCCAAAAGAACACTTCTCAAATTGGTGGTAATGGAGCCATTACCCACTTGGAATTCGCTGACGAAACGGAATTAAAGACGGATATGCTCATCATTTCCGCAGGAATTCGACCGCGGGATGAGTTGGCTAAGAAAGCCGGAATCGAAGTAGGGCCTCGAGGTGGCATCGTAGCGGATGAATACCTACGTACGAGTGTTCCTGATGTCTACGCCATCGGCGAAGCCGCTCTCTATAACCAAATGATCTACGGCCTAGTTGCGCCTGGTTACGAGATGGCGCGGGTCGCCCTTGGTAGCATTATGGCGGATGCCGATTGCCAGTGTATGCCGGAGACGATCGATATGTCAACCAAGTTAAAATTAATTGGCACGGACGTAGCCAGCTTCGGCGAAACCTTCCCAGACCCTACTACCGCCCGCTCCATTGTTTTCCACGACGAAGTAGGCAAAGTGTACAAAAGGATTAATATCTCCAAAGACGGTAAAAAACTACTTGGCGGTATCTTGGTTGGGGATGCTTCTGATTACAACATGCTTCACCAAATGGTGCAAAATGGTATGGCCTTGCCACCCCAACCAGAGGACTTAATCCTTGGTGCTAGGGGGGGAGAAGAAGTCGGGGCTGGCGTCCTTGATTTACCCGATGCTGCGGTGATTTGTTCCTGCGAAAACGTTACGAAAGGGAGCCTTTGTGGGCATTTGGACGATGGGTCGGCCCAGTCCGTTAAAGGTTTGGCAAAATGCACTGGTGCCGGAACCGGCTGTGGTGGTTGTAAGCCGATGCTTACGGATTTGGTGGATCGCTACTTGAAGTCCCAAGGTAAAGTTGTGCGCAACGTCATTTGCGGGCATTTCCCCTATACCCGTCAAGAACTGCGTGATCTGGTAGTCCTGAAGGGTATTACTACTTACGATGAAGCCCTCGATATGGTAGGTGCTGGTGAGGGGTGTGAAAGCTGTAAGCCGGCCCTGGCCAGCATCTTCGCCACGGTGAGTATGGAAACGGCCAACCGCCAGCCTGCCATCCAGGATACTAATGACCGCTTTTTAGCCAACATCCAACGGAATGGAACTTACTCTGTCGTGCCACGCGTGGCTGGTGGAGAGATTACCCCGAAGCAGTTGATGGATATGGGGCGGATCGCCGAGAAATATGATCTTTACACTAAGATTACCGGTGGTCAGCGCATCGATATGTTCGGGGCCCGCCTGGAGGAACTCCCCCTGATCTGGGAAGAGCTCATTGCGGCTGGCTTTGAAAGTGGCCACGCTTACGGCAAATCACTGCGGACCGTGAAAAGTTGCGTGGGCAGTACTTGGTGTCGATACGGAATGGACGAGGCCGTCAGCTTCGCTATCAATCTGGAAAACCGCTACAAAGGCCTCCGCTCTCCGCATAAACTCAAAGGCGGCGTCAGTGGCTGTATCCGGGAATGCGCCGAGGCGCGGGGCAAGGACTTTGGCCTCATCGCCGTGGAAGGGGGCTATAATCTCTACGTCTGTGGAAACGGAGGCGCTCGCCCTAAGCACGCCGAATTACTAGCCGGACCGATCGACAAGGCAACCTGCATTAAGTACCTGGATCGCTTCCTAATGTTTTACCTCCGTACCGCCGCACCGTTGATGCGCACGGCCGCCTGGCTGGAGCAGCTGGAAGGCGGGATCGATTACCTGAAAAGTGTTGTCGTAGATGATGTTCTTGGCTTAGCCGACGAACTGGAAACGGAAATGCAGGGGCTGGTAAATGCTTACAAATGTGAATGGAAAGAAGCGGTGGAAACCCCGGCCATGCGAAGCCGCTTTCAAACCTTTGTCAATTCCGAAGAAAAGGATGAATCTCTCGCCTTTGTTCCACTCCGGGATCAGAAAATGCCAGTAGCTTGGTAGGGAAGGAGTGAATTTTGAATGGTCCTCGCTTGGAGACTATTCCCCCGGCGGACCTCAGCGTGTCCAGTTGCTTAATCGAAGATATAACCACCTCAAGAACTACTTATCCTCTTATCATGACCTCTACCGTCAACCAGTACGAAACCGTCCTGCCCGAAGAAGTGAATACCTGGTTCAAAGTCGGCCGCACCAGCCAGTTTCCCGTAGGAGCGGGGGCGACCATTAAGTACCGGGACCGGCAAATCGCCGTGTTTTATTTCCCCAGACAAGACAAGTGGTACGCCTGCCAAAACCTTTGCCCGCATAAACTGGAAAACGTTCTCGGGCGCGGATTGATTGGGGAAGAAGAAGGCATTCCGAAAGTGGCCTGTCCGCTCCATAAGAAGACTTTTAGCCTCACCGATGGTCGTAATTTAAACGGTGATTGCCCACCGGTGGCTATTTATCCAGTGCGGATTGAAGAAAACTACGTATACGTAGGTTTCCGGGATTAGGCCTACCTTGCGCTCATGCTGGATCAATACCAAAAAACGGCTGCCTTGGCCGCCTTTGATGCACTAAATGCGCAAGACCCTCGGAAAGTGATAACAACCGATGGCGAGCAGCCCTACGAGCTTATTTATGGCTACCGTATGAGCGAGGCGCTGGCGACTTTTGCTCCCGATGCCTCGCCAGCCTTACAGCTTGCAGCACGGGCCCAGCACCTGGAGCGTTGGAAGATACCCCGCGATCAGTACCCGCAAGATCGTATTGGCTATTTGAAGTGGCGTAATGATCTTAAGGTCTATCACGCCGAGCGAGCTTCTAACATCCTACGGGTGCTTAACGTAGGGGAGGAGTTGATTGCCAGAGTCGCTTTCCTTTTACAGAAAAAGCAACTACGGAAAGATCCCGAAACCCAATCCTTGGAAGACGTGATCTGCCTGGTATTTTTGCAGTACTACGCTGCAACCTTTGCCCAAGCGCATCCGGTCGAAAAAGTGATCGATATCTTGCGCAAAACCTGGGGAAAAATGTCCGACGAAGGCCAGGCGGCTGCCCTAGTGTTGGCCCTGCCACCAACGGTTGAAGAACTGGTACAGAAGGCTCTAAACGAAGCGGACTGAGATGGTGCAAGACCCGGAAAGTGCGGATAGAAGCGTATTCAATCGCCTCCGGCGGGCCTACCTACTGGCCCTTAGTTTGATTGCGCTGGCGCTGATTGCTGAACAAATCCTCGTGAACGGATTCTTGGAAAGCCAGGAGAATGATGCTAATATTGTCAACGTAGCCGGTCGCCAACGTATGCTGAGCCAGCTGATCGCCAAAAGGAGTGTTTTTCGCTTTTTTGAGCAGCGAAATTCAGTTGAAATAGCCACGGAAACCGAAGAATGGTTAACTCGTCACGAATGGTTGAAGCGGCAACTATTCGACCACCCCGTGTTCCCTAAATTGAATGAGTTGGACCCCACCATGCAACGGATGTTGGCCCTAATCGATGGTGTCAAAACTACTTCCTTGGATAGTATAAGGGCGCGGCCGCAGGATGCAGTGCTCCTAGACAGAAGCAAGGCAGAACAACGAGTGGAGGAAATTGATAGCCTTTCCGAGGTCTTTCTTGAACGGATGGATGCCATTGTTGCGGAGGTGTCCGTAACTGCCTCCGGTAAGGTGGGTAAGCTGCAGCAAACTAAATGGTGGTTGGTGCTAATTTCCTTGGGCATATTATTACTGGAGGCATTATTTATTTTCCGCCCGATCAATCGTTTCGTGCGGCGACAGTTTTCTCGTCTTGCCGCGGAAAAGGACGCCCAAGTAACCGCCCGAGCGGAAGCAGAACGTGCCTCCAAAGAGCGGGAACGCAGCTTGGCAGAACTACAATCGCTCAACCAGGCTATTGATGAGGCGGCCCTTTTCGCAACCTTGCGCCAAGACGGTGCTATTATTTACCTAAGTCGCAAATTTCGGGCGGTTCTCGGCCTGAGAGATAACCCAAAGGAGCGCTTATTATCAGAGCTGCTTCATCCCGATGAGGGGGAGCAAACCTATTTTGCTAACTTATTCAATACCGCCCGAGCAGCTTCCTGGCGAGGGGAATGGTTGATAATTGATGCTGCTGGCGCAGAACACTGGCTAGAAGTGGCCCTGATTCCCGCTAGGCAGCGCGGATCCACTACGGAACTCTTTCTTCTTGCCAGTGAAGTGACCGAAAGAAAACGAGCTCGACAAGCTCTCGACCTACTCAATCAAGAGCGCCTCTTGGAGGAAGTGGAGCGGGGGAAGCAACGATCTCGACAAATTACCGAGGCCCAGGAAAAGGAGCGGCTACGGATTGCCCGTGATTTGCACGACGGGATCGGCCAACAGCTTACCTCCTTGAAATTCAGCCTAGAAAGCCTGCGGCCGGATACACCGGAGAGAAACGCGGAGAAAATCAGACAACTCCGAGAGCTGAGCAAAGAAATTATTCGGTCAGTTCGGATGGCCACTTTCAATTTAGCGCCGCCGGAGTTGACGGACTACGGCCTAGTGGCCGCACTAGAGAAGATGGCCTCCGAGCTGAGTCGGCTAACCGGCGAGCGGATCGTCTTTCAAAATAAAGGCTTCGTCGGCCGCCTGGAGCCAACGGCGGAAATTAACCTCTACCGCATTATTCAGGAAGCGGTTAATAATGCCATTAAGTATGCCGGAGCAAATTACATCTTGATCTCCCTATCCTCCGGTGAGTCCTTGCTCAGTATCACCATCGACGACGATGGGGAGGGTTTTGACCCCGAGGAAGTGGCCGAAGAGGCCAGTGGAGGCGGGCACGGCCTGGCTAATATGGAAGATAGAATTCATGACATTAACGGCCGCATTTTTCTGCGCAGCGATCCTGAGTCCGGAACTCGAATCACCATCAATGTCCCCATTTAGTGGGAGATATTTATTCCCGACTACCAAATCAGCAAGAGAACCACTACCTTAACCTCGCTTAATTTTTCGATTCATGCCCATTAACATAGTATTAGTAGATGACCACGCCTTGGTACGCGATGGAATCAAGAGCCTCCTAGAATTTGAAGGGGACATTCAGGTCGTCGGTGAAGCGGACGATGGTCAACAGGGAATAGCCATAGTGAGGAATACACGCCCGGATCTACTCATCATCGATATTCGCATGCCGAAAATGAGCGGGATTGAAACCATCCGTAGTCTGAAAGCAACCGGCGATAAGACACCTTGCTTGATGCTGTCCATGCACGATAGTGAAGAGTACGTCCTACAGTCCATCCAAGCCGGTGCTCACGGCTACCTACTTAAAGATGCTAGCCGGGAGGAGTTCCTCAAAGCGATTCATACTATTCACGCCGGAGAACGGTATTTCAGTGGAGACCTCAGCCATATTCTGGTCAAACAGATCGTAGGGGGAGGGACAACGTCCTTGGCACCTGCGGCCGCGCCTCGAATCAAAATTTCGCGCCGTCAGCGCCAGATACTCGAACACGTGATGCGGGGAGATACCAACCAAGAAATTGCCGATGCTCTCAATCTCGGCCGTAGAACCGTCGAAACACACCGGTATAAACTAATGGAGAAACTAGAGGTGAATAACCGAGGTGATTTGCTCCGTCGTGCGAAGGAACTGGGGTTGATATAGACGGCTTCCCCCGCTCAGCTACCATTACCAGGTCGCCTCGCGACCGTCTTAAAAGGCCGAAGGCTGGCTAAAAGCGACAGCGTCTACCCCAACCTTAGTGTTCCAGGAAGTCGATCAAATGCTTCCGGTAGCCGTAGTAATCAGGATGGTTGAGGATATCTTTGCGGACCCTTGGGCGTTCGAATTCGATGTCGAGAATATCTCCAATCTGGGCGCGCGGGCCGGAGGTCATCATCACAATGCGATCCGCGAGGAAAATGGCTTCATCGACGTCGTGGGTGATTTGAATGGCCGTAATTTTCTCTTTGTCCCATACCTCTAAAAGTACATCTTGCAGCTCCGCACGGGTAAGGGAATCGAGCATGCCGAAAGGCTCGTCGAGTAGCAGAATCTTAGGCTTAAGGGCAAAGGCTCTGGCGATGCCAACCCGCTGTTGCATTCCTTGGGAGAGCTCGGTTGCCTTCTTGTTCAGAGCGTTACCCAAGCCCACCTTATCCAGGTAGTATTTGCAGATGTCAAGCAATTGTTTTTTGGACGCTTGCGGGAATACCTGCTTGACCCCAAGTAGCACGTTTTCCAGGGCGGTCATCCATGGCAATAGACTGGGCGACTGGAAGATCACGCCTCGATCTGGCCCGGGGCCGCTAATCGGGAACTCATTGAGAAGTATTTGCCCACCAGAAATATCGTTGAGCCCCGCAATCATGGTTAATAAGGTCGTCTTTCCGCAGCCAGAATGGCCAATGATGGAAACGAATTCCTCCTTCATGACCTGCAATTGCAGGTTTTCCAAGACAACATACTCTCCCTTAGGGGTGGGGTAGACCTTCGTTAGGTCTTCCATGTTAAGCATTACGTTGCGCAGATTAGTGGTGGGATTGGTAGACATGAGTAGGAGAATGAGGGAATGGAAGATTAAGGAAATTCAGCATTTGGCATGGAGCTTAACGCTGGACCCTCGGAGGTGTCGGCTGCGCCAGGCACACCCCGAGGTCCAGCGTTAGCTTTTGCGGGTGAGTAGTTTCATCAACTTGCCCGGCGTAACCAACCAAAGCTGCGCGTGCCAGGTTGGATGGGTTGCAGATCTGGGAGCTGAAGGCTATCGTCGCGCTGCATTTTGGCAGCTTCGCCGAGTTCCACGAGGTAATTAAGGATAGAAGTACGTACTTCTTTGAAGTGCGGATCAGTATTCAGGGCTTTTTTATCCCTGGGCCGCTCTAGTTCGATCCGGTACTCCGGCCCGAGCTCGGCCCGAGGGCCGGGCTTAAGGGGGATGATTCTATCGGCCATGAAAATCCCTTCGTCAACGTCATTGGTGATCAGTACGGCGGTCCGGCGATTAGCACTCCAGATTTTGAGAATCTCTTCCTGGAGATTACCCCGAGTGAGGGCATCCAGGGCGCCGAGTGGTTCGTCCATAAGTAACAGGTCGGGGTCGGTGGCCAGTACCCGGGCAATGGAGGTGCGTTGCCGCATACCGCCGGAGAGCTCTTGTGGCCGTTTGTTGGTTGCGGGCGTAAGGTTGACCATTTCAATGAACCGCTTGATGTGCTCATCTTTCTTGGCCTTGGGCCAGTCGGGGTAGACTTCGTTTACCGAAAGAGCCACGTTCTGGTAAACGGTGTACCAGGGAAGCAGGCTGTAATTCTGGAAGATAATCCCCCGCTCCGGGCCGGGTCCTTTGATGGGCTCCCCTCGATAAAGGACTTCCCCCTCGGATGGCTGTAACAAGCCAGTCATTAGGTTAACGAGCGTCGTTTTACCGGAACCGGTGAAACCTACGATGGCGAGAAATTCTCCTTCCTCAATCGTGAGGTTAAGGTTATGCAGCACTTCCGTGCGGTTGTCGCCTTCGCCGTACCACTTGGAGACGTTGCGGAATTCTATGATGGGAGTGGACATGGTCTTGTGGTCTATTGGTATTATTGGTCTGTTGGTCTGTTGGTCTGTTGGTACTATAGCTGTTTTTGGTCTATGGCCCTTGTCATAAAAAACCAATAGCACCAATAGACCAACCTTACGCTAATGCTTTTTCGAAAGAAACAGACTGCTGTACGTAATACATGATGCGATCCAGGAGGAAACCAACGAAGCCAATCACGAACATGGCTACAATAATTTTGGCGTTGGAGTCATTAGCTCCATTTTGGAATTCTTCCCAGACAAAAGAACCGAGACCAGGGCTTTGAGCTAGGAGCTCAATAGCGATCAGCACCATCCAGGCTACGGATACGGTAATGCGTAAACCCGTGAAAATGAGGGGTATAGCCGAAGGTAGGATGACTTTGAAAATCTTTTTGCCGATGCCCAGTTTTAGTACCTTGGCAACGTTTAGGTAGTCTTTGTTGACGGAGGATACACCCACACTGGTATTGACCAGGGTGGCCCACATGGAGCAGAGCCCAACGGAGATGGCCGAGATCAGGAAGGAGGTGTCCGAATCTGAGCCGAGCGTCATGGTCTTGACAATCATGAAGACGAGCAGCAACCAAACTACTGGAGAAACCGGTTTGAATACTTGGATGAGCCAGTTGAAGGCGGTCCGCAGGTTCTCGTTCAGACCGATAATGATGCCGATGGGAATGGCGATCAATAAGGCGATTAAAAAGCCAACCGCGACGGTTTTCAGGCTAGTAAGGATCTGATCTACGAAAGATGGTCGCCCGGTATAAGTAATCAGGTCCTGCCCGGCGGCTTTTCGCTGAGCATTAACGGCGGCAGTCTTCTCAATAAAGGCCTGCTTGTCGGCAGAGATGGTGCGGTGGTCGGCCAGTAATACCTGGGCGGCCTTTACGACCTCATTGGGGGAAGGAAGGGTGTTGGGTTTACAACTAATATCCCCAGAGGCGATACAATCGCGCATCTTTGCTGCAGCCTCTGTTCCTTGTTCTTCCATCACCCGACTGATCCGGCTTTCCGCCTCCACATTGTAGAGGTAGGAGGCACTCACCTGCCAAATACCCAGGAATAACAGCATAGAAACCAAGGTGATGCCTAAGTTGCGACCGGCACGCGGCAAAGACTTCTTCAGACTAGCCGTAGAAGGAAAAATTTTCGAGAACACCTGAGCCGATAAACGAGGTAGGGTGGCTGGTTTCTTGAGAGTGGTCTGTGACATGGTGGTTATTTTAGGAACTGGGAACTGGGAACTAGCTCCTAGCTCCCAGTTCCTAGCGCCTAATTACTTGTCTTTATTTCCAATTTTGAAGCTGTTGATGTAACCGATGGGGTCTTTACCGTCATAGGTGGTGCCATCGATAAAGTCAGCCGTAGGGGCTTTGTAGCCGTCGGTATCGGGGATGTCGGAGGCGGGTATTTTGCCTTCGGCAACTAATTCGGTAGCGGCGTCTTCCCAGAGATCAGGGCGGTAGATATCCTTAATTGTTTCTTCGTACCAGGTAGCGGGCTTGCTTTCGGGAATTTGTCCCCAGCGGCGCATCTGTGTCAGGAACCAGATACCGTCAGAGTAGAAGGGGTAAGTAGCATGGTAACGGTAAAAGACGTTGAAGTCTTCCATGGAACGCTTGTCTCCTTTTTCGAATTCGAAAGTACCGG
>JBCDGT010000058.1:0-9375 GCA_038750915.1 Bacteroidota bacterium | reverse complement strand
GCAAAATCTAGCCAACGACGGTTACATCACCAACAGCGTTTTTCAGGAAGTCGTTACTCCCTCCACGTTCGTCTTCACGAAGTTCACGGATTCGGGGCTGAATTCCCCCAACAAAGCCCCAGCCTGGAGCCTTGAAGCCGGCGTTCTGGCCGAAGAGGCTCGGTTCGGGCACGAAGCCAGGAATCACCGTTTCGAAGTCTTCACTGAAGTTGACCCTTACGCTCCGCAGGGCAAGCAGCGGGCGAATGAGGGCGCGCATCCCCGCACTGGGTGCGGAACTCTTTTTCTTTCGGTCATCATCACCGGCCCGTTGGTTAGTGGCACCTCGCGTGCGGCCCCGCCTTTGTGGCCGGTTGATTTGGCGCAGGAAGTTGAACTGATCGTAGAATTTCTCAAAGTTGAGGTTGGCCGTAAGGGTACGACTTTGGGTGTTCTGGATTTGGTTACCTAGATCGCCAAATTGGTCAGTATTACGCAGGCTGAGCGGAGCAGCATTCCAGGCGTAACCACCCAGGTAGTTGGCGCGTACATCGATAAAATCCAGGAAGGGTAGGAACCGCAGCGGGAGTTGGTAACTGGCGTTGATACTCTGGGTAAATACTTTCGGTCGGCCGCCACTGCGCAGGCCTTCCCAGATGGCTTCGCTGCGAAGGTTGCCCTTGTCGGATTCGGATAACCCGACAATATCGTTCTCGTCTACTTCGTCGATGGTAGCCCGCATATTGGCGTTGTAGCCGATTTTTAGGCTGCGGGTAAGATCCCAACGAAGGTCGTAGGTCCGATCCCACGTAAAGCGTTTATTGTAGAAGGTGTTGAACTCGGGGCGGACGTCCGCAAAACGGTAGGAGGTCGTCGCAAAACTCCGGTTAAGGATATTGGAGACGGTAAAGCTATTAGGCAGCGGATTGAAGTTGAATTCACTAAGTAGCTTTAAGTATTTACTCTTGATGCCTTTGAAGGGCTCAATGGAACCTCCGCGGCCACGGCTGTAGGTATAGTCTAATGCTCCAGTATGCTCCTTAATCACTTCACTGGAAATAAAGGGATCGGATCGTTCCGTTTTCGTTACGCCGTAGCTAACGCTAAAGTTCGAAGGGCTAAGCGGGCTTTTGCCACTGCTACCCGCAGGGCTGATACTTACGTCGTTCAGGGCTAGCGCACTGATCTTATTGATCTCTTGGGCTTGTTCTCGGAGCGAATCCCTGATGGCTTGGTTAGGAGCGGAGTCCACTTTCTGTTTCAGTACTACGTCCAGATCGTAAGGGTCATATTCCGGCGTGCTGACGGTTTTACTGTGCTGGAGATAAAGTGGCAACCGAAGGCCCCAACTTTCGGGGAAGAAGCGGTCGAGATTGAAATTACCGGCTAGGTCATACCCGAAGGTAGATTCTCGGGCCCGTTCGGTGACGCTGTTGTCTAGGGCACCAAAACCAATACTACTGTAATTTGTAGCAGCGGTAATGGTACCGAGGTCAGCTAACTGAACGTCGGCGCGCGCCAGTGCTGCTACACCACCGCGTTCGTCGAGGCCCTCCAGTCGTAGTTCGTTCACCCAGACTTCGGCGTTGACACCGTTGTTGTTTAAGTCGTCTTTGGAGCGGACACCAATCATGAAAACCTTAACAAAGCCAAGGTTAGGGTTGCCCTTTACTCGGATGGAATGTTCAATATTTCGCAGCGAATCGGCATTGACGGAGCTGGGGAAACTTTCTCGGTATTCGAACGGACGGAATTGTTGGGCGTACTCCTGGTTGGTCGGTAGTCCTTGGTTATTCCGATCAAGCTTAAGGTCACGCAGTAGGGTAAGGGGAAGGTCCACTTCGTTGGCGATGGGCCATACCTCTTGTGCGTATTCATTGGTGTTGGTCGGGTCGATATTTGGCCGGGGGGGCATAATGCTATTGATGACACTCGTGTCAGACATCCGCAGCGGTACCTCGTATTCGTAGTAGTTGGCCTCGAAGTCGGACCCCATCCGGATGAAGAGACTCAGCTCTCCGTTCTCCGGTCGTTGGAAACGGCTATCCCCGGAAGCCTCGGCGTGGACGAACATTTTTAGCCGTTCGTAAAGGCGGAGGTCTGTATCCGTGTACTTGAATACTGCTCTCCGTCCACCGGGCTGGAGGTTTTGAACTTTCAAGGAGAGGGACTGCTCATTCTGCAGGGTATTAATTACGCCTAAGCTCTGCTCCCGGCGAATACCATTAGGCAGGACGTAATTGAAGGGCAGGCGGCTACTGTTTTCCTCAATATTGACAGCGTCGATGTTGAACTCCGTATTCTCTTCTCCGCCAATGACTGGAGCACTTTCAAAGTCCCGGTTATAGCGCCGCCAGCTGTTGCGGACGAGTTCGAATTCAGCGAAACGCAGTACGGTAGGGGCTTCAAAGCCCTTCATGTACATCCGCATGAAGCGGATGGAGCGGAAATCCTGAATACCGCCGACGGCGACCCGCTGATCGGAATTAAGTGGCACCCGAAAGCGGTACCAAACCCGGCGAGTGGAAGGATCTTCCAAACGGTCGGTAATGAAGGGCGTAGCTTCTTCGTCGAATCCCCGGGGATCGGTCCGGCTCTGTACGAAAGGGATTTCGTACTGGAAATAACTCTCCGCTTCATTTAGGGTGTTGTCCTGGTTGATGTCTTCTGCATCCGGAAGGTTGGTGGTACTCTCGCGCGTGTTGCCGCGGGTGTTATTGTTGGCCGCACTATTGCCTTCCGTACCGTTCCAGCCGCGGAAGCGACTGAGTAAGTCGGCGTTGTCTTCGTAGCGGTCATTATTATAGTAGTAGAAATTGTCATTGGCGGGATCTTCTTCGAGGCGCTGAAAGCCCCCGGTTACGCCACCGCGGAACTCGTCGAGGTAATCGGAAAACTTTGTCCGTTCCATTTCATCGTTAGAGCCGTCCAGACCGACATCTTGCAAGCGGCGGCTTTCCTGATCATTATCGAAGCCACGGGTAATTTGTTGGGCTACCGGTACACGGGACCAGTCGGTTTCATCAACGGGACGGTTACGGTTGGTGGGCGTAGGGAGACCGTTTTCGAAGAATTTGCGGCTGTCTTTAAGGATGTCTTCACTAATGTTACCGAGGTTCAGGTAAAGGGTGCCCTGCTTGCGATCGGCATCAGCAGCAGCCTGGGTAGGTTGATCTCCGTCAAGGAAGGGGGAAAGCATCCAGAACTCTACGAATTCGATGTTAGAGGACTGGAAATCAGGCGTCCGCATCTCCCGCATAATACCAGCCCAGCGGGTCTCGGGAGCGTCCAACTTAACGGGAGCCAGCGGATCATTTTCTAAGATCGCCCCTCTGGTAAATCCGGGGAAGCCGGCGGGAGTATCGAAGTTATATGGCCCCCTTTCGTTAGGGTAGAAGGCCATGTCGAAGGAGAAGAACTGGTTCCTCGCCCGTTGGGCGATGGGGATATCTACGTTCGGGAATACTTCCTGTTGAGGCACGGCACTGGTGTAGATATTCGTATTGGCTCCTTGTGATATGGTCCGTGCGTTAGGCTCCACCCGGTACCAGTTTAGGACTGCACGGTTAGCGCCGCTGATTAATCCGGGCGCGTTAGCTTCCGGGAAGAGAGGGTTGTTGTTCTGGGCGTCGTTCTGCGGAACGGAGGCCAGAAACCAGTTTTGCACGGGTACCATCAGATCGATCGGAGCGGCGGAGCCTTCAAAATCATCTAGGTAAACAATACCTTCCTTATCTCCTCGTGCCCGGTTGATGGCGCGACTGTGACCAGGCCGTAGCCAGGCGGTTTCCGCCGTCAAGCTAATGTTGGAGGGAGCGCTAGTGCTGTAAAATGGTAACTTGTCCACCATCCGGGTAAGGAAACCTGATTCCTTCTGGAAGGTAGCATCCAGGCCGTAGATCGTGTTGTTGATGGGGTCTTCCCCTAGATTTACTTTCTGGGTAAAGGGGCGCTCAAACAACTTCATGTAAGTACCCCCGATGCTTAGATTTTCGGTCACCTCATAGTCTGCTCGCAGGCCCAACATGGTTTTGGTCTGGAGGCTGAAGATCGTGTTATCCTCGAAAGAAACGTTAATGGGAACACCCGAACTCAGAATGGCATCATTCAGGATACGGACGCGCCCGGTACTGTAATCAACGGTATAATCCCGCCCCTCTTCCAGCACGGCACCACCGGCCGTTACTCGGACGGAACCCTGAGGAATATTAAAGGCCCCCAGGCTGATCTCGGACTGCACTGAAGATTTAAAGGAACCTCGAATCGCAAAACGATTTTTTTCCGGAAATTCCCGAGCTTGGAAAATTGTGGAATCGTAAAGCTCCTGATAGACGAAACGACTACGGTCTTCTGGAGCAAGCAACTGCGCCAAGTCACTTCCAAAGGGCTCCAGTACGGGGAAGTAGATCCGGCCCGTCGTTGGGTTGATGGTGATGCCGGGAACGAAGTCAAAGACCCCATCTGGTTGTGGGTCGTTCTGGGTATTCAGGCGATCTAGATTAAAGGCCCGAATGAGGGGTAAACCCGGTACGGGTGTTCCTCCTGGGGTCGCAGCGATCGGTACCGGCAAAAAACGCTTGAAGCCTTCACCGGGGTCTTCGTACTGAATGTCGAGCCGGAAGTCCTCCGGATTTACCTGGTAGGCACCAAGGGAGTAAACGTTTTTCATCATCAAGTCCCAGGTTGGCTGGCCTACCCGTTGGGTGGAGGACTTAAGCATCTTGGTGAAAAGTACTTGGTTGGCAAAGTTGCTGGTATCCGCGCTGGAGTTGTCCGTGTTCACCGATAGTTCCCCAACCTTGAAAATCTCGCCGTTGTACTTGTAGCGGTAAGACACGGCTACGACCTGGTCGGGCTGTACGTTGATGTTCAGGGAGATGAAGCCAAGTTGGGGGTTGATGGTGTATTCGCGCGGGCTCAGCTTACGGGCGGAAACCTTCTCGAAATCCCGAATCTGTTGTAGGCCGAAGCGGGCGGACTGTAGCGTAGCCACTGCTCGGTCGATGTCACGAATGCGCTCTCCCTCGGCCAGTAAACGAGCGTAAAGGTCGTTGGCGCCATTTTCTGGCAAGGGCAGTCCGTCACAGATTTCTCGGTAAAGGGGGGTGCCGAAGGTGTCTACGGCCGTTGGGTTGGTGAGTCTTCTTGGCTCCGCTAAATCAGCAAAAGCGACGATGTCTCTTACCTCCAATACCTCATTACGGTCATTGGTGATCCAGACCTCAATGTTCTCCGCGTTGAAGAGCGTATTGATCTGGGGTAGGTTTTGCAGGCCTTCTTCGTAGACACTGCGGTTGTAGTGACTCAGGAAAAAGTGGCGATTTTCTTCGTATTCGTCGGCGTATACCTCAAATTCTGCGAGCTGGCTACCACCCTCGATGGTTAGTTTTTCGCGCTGACTCCGTTGCTGGCTGGCAATGGCCGTCAGCTTCAAATGACCGAATTGTAGTTCCGTCTTTAATCCGAAAAGTGACTGTGCCCCTTCGATGAGAGAACCCCGAAGGGGTAGACTCACGTCGCCAGCCTCAATTTTACGGAGGATGTCGTCTTCGCTGAAGGCCTCCGAATTATAATCAAGTTTGATTTGATTGTCGAAGTTGAAGGTGGCACCGGTATTGTAGTTGGTGTTCAGCTTGAGCTTGTCGCCGATCTGACCGGTGACGTTCATCTGAATATCCATGTCGAAATCGAAAATCGTCTGGCTCCGGAATTCCTCAACGATGAAGGGATTTTCCTGGTTCTGGTAGTTAAGGCCGAAGCTGAGGTCGACGCCCCCTCGTGGTTGAATGTCGATTTCTGTTCCTCCGAAGAGGTTGTTGATCAGGTCGGGGTCCAATTCGATATCTGCCAGGGGGTCGCCCACAGTGGCGAATTCTTCCCGCACGCCAACGCCACCTAAAGATTCGAAGTAATCCTGCTGCTCTTGTTCCTGACGGTACCGAAAGTATTCTTCGAAAGTGAGATAGGTGGGGGGGCGAAAATCGATATCGCCCATCTTTTCCCGGATGATGTAACGGTTGGTTTCGGGGTCGTACTCTACCGTTTTCTGGATGACCGCAGGATCTTTAAGGTCAATAGTGTTGCGGTTGGGGTCGGTGATGAAATCACGGCGACGGTCCCGCAAAGGAGGAAGGGTATCGGCCAGGCTAAGGACTCGGTCTTGCCAGCCATCAAGCTTTAGGCTAGGGCTGCTAGTGCTGGTGGGGGCTGGAGCCGCCTCGTTTGGCAGGGCGGTCATAAGTAACTGGTCGCCAAGTTGTGCTTTGCCTTTAATGGCGAAATCAAGCATGGCGGCGGCAAAGTTCTGTGGGCTTGCGGGGGTATCCGCAGCGTGGTCGTTGCTAAAGGGTACAGTGGTAAAACTGAGGGAAGCTAGGGCAAAACCGAGTAGAAGTAGCGTCTGTTTCATATATCAAATCCTTCCAAAAAAGCCCGGGGGAATGAGTCGGGCGGCCCACCATGAACGGTCACGCAGTGGCGAAAACGTTGCTATCGGTCAATTTTAAGAGTAGTGATTCGGGCAAAGCCCAAAAAGGTGGTTCATCCGAACGGTTCATGAGGATAATTCGCGCAGGGCGAGTTTGATGATGTCCTCGGAACTGCTAGCGCTTGGTTGAGCGGCAAAAACCCGGTTGAGGGCACGCTGCACGGCCGGCCGGGCAAAACCCAGATTCACCAGAGCAGATAACGCCTCGGCCCGCTGGGTATTGCTCTGAGAGGAGAGCATTGTCGGCGTAGCGAAACTTTCCTTCATCATCTTGTCCTTTAAGTCCAGAATTATCCGCTGCGCCGTCTTTGGACCAATACCCTTTACCCGGCGAATACTGGCGACGTCTTCGCCGATAACGGCACTCCGGAATTCGTCGGGATTCATACTAGAAAGTACTACCAGCGCCGTCGCAGGGCCTACCCCATTGACGCCAATAAGCAGTCGGAAAAGGCTCCGCTCCGTCTCATCGTGAAAACCGAAGAGGGTTTGTTGGTCTTCCTTTACGTGAAAGTGCGTGAGCAATTTGGCCGATTCAGCCTGCTCAATCTTAGTGTAGGTAAACAGACTGATATTGATGTGGTAGCCAATACCGCCGGCTTCGATCACGACAAAGCTAGGATTCTTGTGCGCGATCGGCCCTTTTACGTAGGTGATCATGGGATGGGGATACTTTTGCGGGCGCAAAGGTAAGGCGTTGAAAATTACCGAACTGTCTGAATACCAGTTGGGCGTGGCCGCGGGTGCAAAATGTTGTAAGAAGAGCAGGGTGTTAGTAGAAGAGCGGCGGAGCCTCCTACCAAGGGGGCATCTAAAAAGGAAAGGCCGTACCTAAGCACGACCTATCGGAAAAGGGCTACAAAATAATCAGATTTGCTAACAGGATTAGAAAGGTATGAGCTGAATTATCACTCGCACTTGCCGTGCAAAGTTGACCGTTAAAGGTTAAGTGGGTTTTAGCGCGCCGTTAAATTTAGGGAGGTAATAGGGGCGTTGCCAGATCCTGACTCTTTCCTAGCGCCCGCTTGGCGACAATGGCCAGCACCTGCGGCCGCGCAAAATCTCCCAAGCGTTACAAAACGCTAAATTTGACTTTGGGCTTGTAAACGGTTGTTTTCCATTAGAGAAAGGCGGTCATTTTTTAGCCTGTGGTTTGCGCTGTTTCTTATGCTGAAAAAGGTACTTTGTTAAAAGTAAAATTTGCGGCCAACACACGTACTATTTTCCTTCGTCTATGGCGTTAAGACCCTGTTATCCGGCTCGTTTTCACACCTGCGAACCGTGGTAAAGTCTTATCTTAGACACTAGGAACGAATCCCCATAAACTAATGGTTTTGACCAATTGCGCTACAACAGGCCTGGAAACCTATGTCCCTTCGGCAGCTGTGCCCTGGGACGAGGCAAGGGTCCAGCACCTTTTTCGCCGAATCGGTTTCGGTGCTAATCTCGACGAAATTACCCAAGCACTTGCCGACGGCCCTACCCTTACCGTAGAACGTCTGCTCACCGATGCGACCGAACGCCCAGATAGGACCGACCCTGAGTGGGCTTACTGGGACTACGACGCGGTTATGGCCGCTGAGTTGGAGCCCTTTGAGCTTTACGTGGAATGGACTAAAGGGTACATTCAGGACGCCATCGATTACGGTGTGCGGGAAAAGCTGGCCCTTTTCTGGCAGAATCACTTCGTGACCAGATACGAAAGCCATAGCTGTCCGAGCTATCACTTTCAGTACTTGAAGCTGATTAATACCTATGCCTTTGGTGATTTTAAGGAGTTCACCGAAGAAATGGGGCATACCCCGGCCATGCTATTTTTTCTCAATGGCTTTGAGAATACGAAGGAGAACCCTAATGAGAATTATGCCCGCGAGCTCTTCGAACTCTTTACCCTCGGCGAAGACAATGGCTACACCCAGGAAGACATCGTTGAGGCCAGCCGCGCTCTGACCGGCTGGAACGGTTGGACAAGCTACTGCGGCGGGGTAGAATTTGCGGACTGGGGCTTCGATACCGGCGAGAAAACCATCTTCGGGCGTACGGATACTTTTGACTCTGTTGGCCTGATTAATATGCTTTTTGAGGAAAAAGGAGACCTGATCGCAGAGTTTATCTGTGGCAAGCTTTACCGCTTCTACGTTAATAAAGCCATCGATGAGCAGGTTGTACAGGCAATGGCAACGACCTTCAAGGCCAACAACTTCCAAATCCTTCCCGTACTGATGGAGTTGTTCAGCAGCGCGCACTTTTTCGATGATGCCAACGTCGGGGTATTGATCAAAAGCCCGCTAGAACTCATGGTGTCCTTCTTTAGCCAGGGTAATTTCGGTCCTTTCGAAAATCATTTGGAGTGGGGCTTCTGGAGCCTGGCGAATATGGGGCAGTACCTCGGCCAGCCGCCTGACGTGGCTGGTTGGACCGGTGACCGCGCCTGGATCGACTCTAACCGGCTCACCTTACGCTGGGACTTTATTAACGGCTTTTCTTGGGGGGTTCACAACGAGAGTGAAGCTACTTATCCTGATTTTGCGAAAGTACTCACGGAGGACAGCAGCGCCCCTGAAGAAATCGCCCGCAAGATCGTGGACTACTTCATTCCTCGCGGTTTCCTCACCGAAACAGACTATGATTTAGCCACGGACGTACTCAAGTGGGACGTACCTTCCAACTACTACGAAACCGGTGAGTGGAACCTCAACTGGGGAACCGCCTCCTGGCAGATCACCGTGCTCCTGCGCCACATCGGCCGGATTCCCGCTTTCCAGCTCAACTAAATTGCTCCATCCAGCTTTGCCCACCGGGCTGAAGTTGTAAAAACAGTCCAACATGGGACACCTTAACAATATTCCTAATGGCCAACGTCGTGGCGAAAGCTTGAAAGACGGACTGGCCCACCAGCAAGACCACAG
>JBCDGT010000057.1:0-9378 GCA_038750915.1 Bacteroidota bacterium | reverse complement strand
TTTGTGAAGATCTGGCTGATTGCCCGAACGCTACCTACCCGATGCTGCTCTTCCAGATGTTGCCTACGGGGATTCTGGGGTTGGTGCTGGCGGGCTTACTGGCGGCCATGATGTCTTCCGTTTCTGCCACCTTTAATTCGGCCTCCACGCTTATTACCATGGATTTTGCGACGAAGCTTTATCCCAACCTTACCAGCAAACAGTTGGTGCGCGTGGGACAAATCTCCACCCTAATTCTTGTAATCCTTGCCTGTGCCTGGGCGCCGCAAATTGAACGTTATAGCTCCTTGTGGGAATACCTCCAGATTGTGCTAAGCTTTATAGCTCCTCCCGTAGCGGCTGCCTTCATCCTGGGAATGTTTTGGACCCGGGCGAATGGCACTGGAGCGTTTGTTAGCCTACTCTTTGGGGCAGTCGTCAGCGTTACCTACCTCTTTATGGATGGTGCTGGCACAGAAAATTGGTTTACGGAAATGCACTTCCTGCACCGTACTTTCTACCTCTTCCTATCCTGTATGTTGGTTAACTACGTGGTCAGCCTGAGTACCACGCCGCCCGCCGAAGACAAGATCGCTGGCTATACCTGGAATAAGCGCCTCATCAAAGAAGAAACCGCTGAATTGGCCGGACTTCCTTGGTATAAAAATTACCGGGTCCTGTCGGTCTTCCTCTTGATCTTGACCTTCTTGCTAGTGGGCTGGTTCTGGTAGGTTCTTGGCGCGGCCGCAGGTGCCGTATTGATGCTTGAATAAGAGAATGAGTGAATAACAGAATATAATCTACCTTGCATCATTCTCTCATTCAACCATTCTCCCACCACTTATATGATCGATCTCAATACTATCCCCACCACTGCTCCGGACGACCTTGACAAAGATGAGGCCCGTCAAATCACTAAGAAGCGTGCTGACCGCATTGCGGATTTACACGCCCAATTGGTCGCAGAAGGCAAACACGGAGTACTCATTATCCTCCAGGGTATGGATTCGAGTGGAAAGGACGGTGCTGTTCGGAACGTTTTCGGTGAATGCAGCGCCATGGGCTTACGGGCCGTAAGCTGGAAAAAACCCACCGAAAAGGAATTTGCACACGATTTTCTCTGGCGTATTCATAAAGAAGTACCAGCTAAGGGGGAGATGGTCCTCTTTAACCGTAGTCACTACGAGGAAGTCCTTATTCAACGGGTACACGGTTGGGTGGATGAAGCTCAGGTAGATCAGCGCTTCAATTCCATCAATGCCTTTGAACGTTTATTGGCCAATGAGGGCAATACCCTTATCCTGAAATTCTACCTCCACCTCAGTAAGGACCAACAGAAGGAAGAATTGTTGGAACGGGTGAATGAGCCGGATAAGTACTACAAGCACAACGACGGCGACTGGGAAGAAAGAGAACACTGGGATGCTTACCGGGCGGCCTATAATGATGTCCTCAATCGCAGTGAAAGACCCTGGTACATTGTTCCCGTGGATCAGCGCTGGTACCGCGATTACGTGATGTCAGAGATTGTCGTGAATGCCCTCGAAGAGCTGAATATGGAATGGCCGGAACTGGAGACGGAGCGGGAATGGTAACCTTATCCCTACACCAACTCTTGATCGCTAAAATCTCGTAGCTCAACCTCTAGTTTGGCAATTTTTCCTAATTGGGATTTAAGGGTGGCGTAACAGGCAATAACGATGAAAGCAAATAAGCCAAGATAAGTAAAGGCCAACCGCAGTGGAATGGCTGATAATTCATGCCACCACTCGATCCCGTACAAAAAACTGAGACAGGAGAGAAAAAAACCGAATAGTGCAAAACCGACCGTTAGTAAGTCGATCGGAAAACGCCACATAGCGGCTTTTCGGAACCGAATAATTCTTTGGTGCAATTCCGAAATGGTAAACTGCTCCAAATTCTTTAATGGGGGCGCTTTCAATGGTACCAAAGTACCGTTAGCTAGAAAGGCCAGTATTCCCAAATAAAGCGGAATGCTAGATGGCCAGTTATCGTATCCCACTTTCATGACCGCCCAATACAGCAATAAACCTGCATATACAAATGCCGTCGCTATCCCAAATTGATGGTATCGAACAACCCCTTTGAGGTGCCTCCAACGCTTCTGAGTGATGGTGGTTTCAAGCTGGAGCGTATTCAATTGAAGCTTTTCGTCCAGTAGTACACGTTCTTCCTTCCAGGTAGTTTCCATTTCTTTGAAAGTCATCATGGAATGATTTAGGTGGTTAATGATTTCTTTAGTTTGGCCCTGATCCTATTGAGGCGGGTACCTACGTTGGAAGGAGAAATTCCTACAACTTCGGCAATAGCCTGGTAAGAAAGTCCTTCAAGATGTAGCATTACGATTGGTCGGTCAGCGGGGCCCAGGTTACGGATGGCAGCGTATAAAGCCTGTCTACGTTCGCTCACCTCCGGCCCATCATCCTGGGTGTTTAAGGAGAAAATAGCGGCACTTTCAAGCTCCAGCTTGCTGCGCTTTTTGCTTAGCCTGAAGTGCGTCACCGCTACGTTGAAGGCGATTCGGTATACCCAGGTAGAAGACTTAAAAGCCACGTCGTAATTAGGGTAGGAGCGCCATAACTGGAGGGTGATTTCCTGTTCTAGGTCTCGCCATTCGCTTTGCTCCCTACCGTAGGTTCTTATTACTTGGTATAGTAAGCGGCGATGTTTTTCCAACATGTCTAAGAAGGGGCGGGAAAGCTCTTGCTCGCTAGGTTTGGTGGGAACTATTGAGTCGCTGTTTGCCAGCGAACCAAGCAGGTTATAGTAGACTTGAGTTGGTAGCAATAATGACAAAATCAAGCAGGTTTACCCTATTATTCGGTAAACAATACCGAAAATCACACTTCAGGTCAACTTTTTCACCTAAACACTAAAAAATCGGTGTTGTAAGTAACTATTCAAACTATTGAAAGGGTACCTTTCAAAAGTATAGAGCTTTAATACATATTCCTGGGTATTCTTTAGGTACGACAATCAATCAAGATATGAATAGCCCCCTGAGCGTCCTTGTTATCCCTTAGGGAAAAGGCTTCCGCTACTGCTGCTAGAGGGTATTTATGGGTGACCATCTCCACGGTATTCACCAATCCATCTTGCACTAATTGTAAGCCTTCTTGCCAGTACCGTCGCATGGCTATATCGGTCTTTGGTTCAGTGGAAAAAATGTCTACTCGCTTTTTGTGCATTTTGAAGAAGTCAAATTCTCCCGTACAAGGACCAATGCAACCATACATCACGATCCGGCCACCGAAGGCACAGGCGTCCAGGGCGTCGATCATGCCATTGCCCTCCAGGAGACAAGGGATAACTACATCGAATCCTTCGGGGAAATCTTTACCCAAAATGTCCATCGTTGAGGAGTGCTCGGAAGGAATTTTGTAGATGTGTGAGGCACCATACTTCTTGGCTAATTCAAGGTTCTTGGCGTGCAAGTCGGTAACCACCAATTCACGCGGACTGAAGAGGGCCATTACTTGTGTCATCACCAAACCACTCACTCCTTGCCCAGTTATTAGGACTCGGCTGTTGGCGGATATATCCGCTAATTTCGCTGCATGCAGAATGCCCGGCAATACTTCCAGGGAACTGATCTCTTCATCCGGAAAGGAATCTGGAACTACTTTGACGTTGAAGGGACGGCAAACGATGTACTCCGCAAAAGCACCCCACACGTACCGGCAGGATACCTTCATGCCTGGTTTAAGGGTATGTACGTTTGCTCCTACCCGGTCAATCACCCCGGAGACTTCGTGCCCCAACCGGGCGGGGAAGGTCATGAATTCCGGCTTGCGAATGCCACGGTAGGTTTCTACATCTGAACCGCAGATGCCGACGAAATGTATCTTAATGCGAATTTCTTCATCTCCCGGCTCAGGAATTAAGGCATGCTTAAGCGAGATGCTTCCAGGTTCATCGAGTACGGCGACTTGTTGACTATGAGGAGTGCCGGCTGCTACAAAAGCGAGGTCGGCGATTTGCATTTTAGAAGCCATGGAGTGAGGGTTGATGTACCTCACTAACGCTCAAACGACCTCAACCCCTTACAACCACTCCTTCCAAGTTGCTCCAATCCGCCAACTTTGGTACAAAGCGTTGGTGCACTTGCGGTCTTTTTACCTTTAGGGTAGGCGTGAGAAGGTTGTTCTCTACCGTAAAGTCCTCTGCGCAAAGTACTAAGGCGGCTACTTTTTTGTAGCTCGGCAGTTTTTCGTTAACGGCGGAGAGCCGCTTTTGCAAAGCTGTTTCCACGGCATCCGGGGTCAACGCTTGCCCCTGTTCGGAGAGAGTCACCATCAATACCGGTTGGGGAACGCCAAGTCCGAGTAGGCAGAGTTGTTCTATTTCGGCGAGGTCATTGAACTTGTCTTCGATCTCTTTTGGAACGATGAATTTGGCCTTTGCTGTTTTGAAGGTGTCTTTCACCCGACCGGTTAGGAATAGGTAACCATCTTCATCAATGTGGCCTTGATCTCCGGTATGGAGCCAGCCATCAGTGATGGTTTCGGCCGTTTTATCTGGGTCTTTGTAGTAGCCATCCATTACGTATGGCGCCTTCATGAGCACTTCGTTCGTTTCGGGGTCGATGCGGTGCTCGCAGCCTGGCTGCGCCCGACCTACGGAACCGGGCTTGTTTTGTCCGGGAAAGAGCATGTGACTGGTGGCACAGTTTTCGGTCATGCCGTAAGCTTCGGACAGCGGTAAGCCAAGTTTGGCAAAAAAGTCTTTTGTAGCCGTAGGTATGGCTGCTGCTCCAGTAATCCGAATGCGTGAGTGATCCATCCCGAGCCCCTTACTGATTTTACGCTTTACGTACCAGGATAGTAGGGGGATTTTCAAAAAGCGGTTGAGTTTTTCTTCGGGCATCTTGGCCAGGATACCACCCCGGAGCTTGGTCCAGATGCGGGGAACGGCAAAGAAAAGAGTAGGGCGGACGTCCTTCAGATTAGCCGCGAATCGCTCGATGGATTCGGTAAAGGAAACGCTCCCACCGTACCAGATACTCATACATTCTACCACGCCTCGTTCGGCAATATGATTGAGTGGTAGAAAGCTGAAAAAGGTGTTGTCCCCGTTTTGGTCTAGGTTCAAGGGGTTGCTTGCGTGAATCGCCCGAGCTTGGGCGGCCATTGTCTCCCCCTTGATCATTACCCCTTTAGGCGTGCCAGTGGTTCCAGAGGTGAAGATTATGGTCCAGAGCTTATCGGGATCTTGGGTTGGGGTTCCTTCGATGGGCTCGAATTCGTTCATGATTTCCCACCAGTCTTTCCCGCGCTCCACTTCTGAATTGCCTTGGTAGTGGGGGAAACGGATGATGGGCATGTCTTCCGGAACCCCTTTACCCATGTCCTCCCAGACCTCGGTTTTACCGACGATGAGCAAATCGACGTCGCCCAGGGTGAGTACTTCATTAATCTGATCGCCAGTGAGGGTAGCGAAAAAGGGAACGGACACGTGGCCGGCCATCATAATCCCTAAATCGGCAATGACCCATTCCCGGCAGTTTTTGGACACGAGGCCAATATGACTGCCCGGTGGCAGGTGCAAGGAATGGAAGTAGGCAGCCAGCTTGCGGGCCATTTGCCCAACCTCCGCCCAGGTGTACTCTTCCCAGCGATCACCGAAGGGTTGTCGTAAGTAAGGAAGGTCAGCTCGGTTTTTTTCGTGGTGGTAAAAGGCGTGGAGTAGTGTTGGAAATTGCATGATTGGACGAAGATAGTATTTGGTGGTTAGTATTTGGTAAACGGCAAAAAAACTAACTACCAACTACCATCTACCAACTACTATCTTCGCCCCATGAAAATAGCACTCTTAGGCTACGGCAAAATGGGCCGTTTTATCGAAGGCCTGGCCCAAGCTACTGGGGATGACGTTGTTTTGATTATTGATGAACACAATCGGGAATCCATTGGCCCGGAAGACCTTAAGCAGGCAGACGTTGCCATTGAGTTTACCCGCCCGGAAGCTGCCATTTCGAATATTGATTTGGCCCTAGCAGCGGGGGTGCCAATCGTGGTAGGAACTACTGGTTGGCTGAACGAACTACCTACCGTAAGGCAGCGAATAGCTGAAAATGAGGGTGCTCTCTTCTGGGCGTCGAATTTTAGCATTGGTGTGAACGTATTTTTTGCAACGGCCGAGCGGTTAGCTGCCTTAATGGGGCAACACAAAGGCTACTCAGTAGCGGTAGAAGAAATCCACCACACCCAAAAGCTGGATGCGCCCAGTGGCACCGGCATTACCCTGGCCGAAACGGTGGCGGAAGAATTACCAGACTATGATAGTTGGTCTTTGGCGGAAGTGAAGTCCCCGGTTCCTCAATCCCACATTGCACCTGCGGCCGCGCCCGAAGAAGGAAAGATCGCTCTACCCATAACTTCGATCCGAGAAGAAGGAGTGCCTGGCACCCATTTGCTTACTCTCGCCTCCGCGGTAGACACCATCGAACTGAAGCACACGGCGCATTCCCGGGAGGGTTTTGCTCGTGGTGCCCTAACGGCCGCCCGCTGGTTGCTTGGTAAGCAAGGCGTTTTTACGATGAAAGATTTATTGAAATGAGCTGATAAGGAAGCGGATCGCCCCATTCCTAATCAGCAAGCGGGAAAACTGCCACTACTACACCTATATTTGCCGGCAACATATAAAACTACTATATGCGTCACCTCCTCGCCACGCTTTTTTGCCTGCTCACCCTTAGTGCCCTGCAGGCCCAATTACCCAAAACCCAGGTTTACGTTTTCGATATTGCTACCGGAGATACTACCGTCACTTTCTCCCAACCTAAGTACCTTACTGCTTTCAATAAACTGGGGTACAATAATCAGCCACACTGGCAAGACCGCAACGTACTGCTAATGTCCGTACAGCTACCCGAGATGGAGCAGCCAGACGTGTTTAGCTTTGACCTCAATACCAAAACCCGCACCCGCATGACCCGTACTCGGGCCGGAGAGTACAGCCCGAAAGCTATGGGAGACGGACGTAAATTCAGCGCTGTTCGCCAGGAATATCTCGGGCAAGATACCGTCTTGCGCCTCTGGGAGTTCCCCACCAACCTCAGTGATAATGGCCGGCCCGTCTTTAAATACGTCAATGGCATTGGGTATTACGAGTGGCTAAACAGCGTACAGTTGGCCCTCTTTCTTGTCGGCAATCCCAATACCCTGGCTCTGGCTAATGCCGATACGGATAACCCACGGACCCTGGCCAATAACGTTGGGCGTTGCTTTCGGCGATTACCAAATGGCAACCTGGCCTTCGTTTCTAAAGAAACCCCGAGTTGGACGATCGTGGAACAAAACCTCTACCGCCTCAACGAACGTCCGCGGGTAGTCACTACCTGCATCCAAGGGGCCGAAGATTTTGCCATTCTACGCGACGGCAGTTACCTCATGGCCGGTGGCAGCAAAATCTACCGATTTGATCCTATCCATGCACCCCGCTGGAAAGAGGTGGTCGACCTGCGTTTCTACGGCATTCGTAATATTTCCCGCCTGTCCTCCAATGGCTTTGGGAAGCTGGCTATCGTAGCGGGAGGGTAGGGCCACTAGGAACTGGGAACTAGAATTTATATTTCCCAGTTCCCAGTTCTCTAACCCCCGGCCTAACCATCCGGGAAGCATTCAAACTAACCAGATAAACCAAGTTTACCATGATCATCGGTTGCCCGAAAGAAATCAAGAATAATGAAAACCGCGTGGCGTTGACGCCGGGTGGTTGTATGGAGTTGGTCCGCCGCGGCCACACTGTTTATGTACAAGCGACTGCTGGTATCGGAAGTGGATTCAGCGATGAAGAGTACGTGGGCGCTGGCGCGGAAATATTACCGACCATCGAGTCCGTCTACGCTAAAGCGGAGACCATTGTGAAAGTAAAGGAGCCGATTGCGGAGGAGTACGACTTGGTTCGCGAAGGACAATTACTATTTACCTATTTTCACTTTGCTAGTTCACGCCCACTGACTGAGGCAATGGTAAAGTCCAAGGCTATTTGCTTAGCCTACGAAACCGTTGAGGCACCAAATGGTAGCTTACCCCTACTAGTGCCAATGAGCGAAGTGGCTGGCCGAATGGCCGTACAGCAAGGAGCGAATTACCTGGAGAAACCCAAAGGAGGAATTGGAATCCTACTCGGAGGAGTACCTGGAGTGAAGCCCGCTAAAGTCGTAGTGCTAGGTGGTGGAGTTGTGGGTACCCAGGCTGCCAAGATGGCGGCAGGTCTTGGGGCTCAGGTGATTTTGATGGACATCAACCTGGACCGCCTGCGGTACCTAGCCGACGTGTTGCCGGCAAATGTCCGTACCGTTTACAGTAGCGAATACAATATTCGTAAGGAGTTGTCTACGGTAGATCTTATCGTAGGAGCAGTACTCATCCCCGGAGCCAAGGCACCCCACCTTATTACCCGGGAAATGTTGAGTGACATGCGGGACGGTTCCGTCGTCGTAGACGTAGCCGTAGATCAAGGTGGCTGTATTGAAACCTGTACGCCTACAACCCATGAGAACCCCACTTACGTAGTTGACGGGGTGGTGCATTACTGTGTTGCGAATATGCCCGGTGCGGTGCCTTATACGAGTACCATTGCGCTGACCAATGCTACTTTCCCTTATTTACTCCAACTTGCCGAAAAAGGCTGGGAGCAGGCTACGGCAGAGAACCCAGGCCTAGCCAAGGGGCTTAACGTAGTTAACGGAGAAATTGTCTACCAGCCGGTAGCCGATGCTTTTGCTTGATATACTGTAGCTTAGGGGCGTTATGAACTCCCCATTAACTAACTATTCTGTTGATCGCACCCCCGGGCAAGCGGATGGTTCTGTGCTGGTTCGGCTGTTTGAGGAGGGTAGGCAACTAAGTTGGGAACAGGTGCTGCTTGGTTTACAGGAGCAACCTACTTTTGCTTTGTGGTACAGCCAGGTTTTAGCAGAAACGGACCTAGAGGGCTTCCTTTGGGAGCACCCGCCCATCGGCGTAAATGATCTTACGAAGGCTTACGAATTTCGTCTTTATCCCGCTGCTAGTATGCAATCTTTGCCCGCTGATCCTAATACCTTTGCTAAGTATTTTAATCCTTCCCTGGCGGTGCACTTTCCGAACCTCCGTAAGGACGCTGACCTGGTTGTTCCCACTCCGATTTCTGGAATAAATATATCCGCATATGCGCATCTTGCAGCTTTCGTAAGCGGTGCTCCCCAAGAGCAACTTGTTGCTTTCTGGCGCTTGGTTGGCGAACGCGTTATGGCGCTTATTAGTGACGATCCGCTGTACGTAAGCACTCATGGTTTTGGGGTGTACTGGCTCCACGTTCGTTTAGAGGGACGACCTAAATATTTTCGTACTGCTTACAAAAGCCATTAGAACAAAGCAAGTGGACCAGGAG
>JBCDGT010000056.1:0-9379 GCA_038750915.1 Bacteroidota bacterium | reverse complement strand
CTTATCCAGGTAACTATGGCTTTGTTCCCTCCACCTTAATGGATCGTGAGCGAGGAGGTGATGGAGATCCGCTAGACGTGCTGGTATTGTGCGAAAGTGTACCCACAGGGACCAAAATTGCTACTCAACCAATTGCTGCCCTTTTACTAAGAGATCGCGGTGAAATCGATACTAAAATCATTGCTGTTCCCGTCGATTCCACTTTGCGGGTGTTCGACGTGGAAAATTTCCTTGAATTTTCCCTGGAACAGAATGCGGCACTGCGTATCGTTGAGAATTGGTTCTTACACTATAAAGGGGCTAAGGCAATGGAGTTGCAACGCTGGGAGGACGAAGCTTATGCTTGGCGAGAAGTCCGTAAGTGGAAGGTTGATTAACCAGAGATTAGGCCGCGGCCGCAGGTGCCAAGAAATTTAGAATTTAGAATTGAATAAGTAGCATTTAAAATTTTGCGGCTGGATGAGTAGTGGCATAAGTGTTCAATTTGACTTTCTCAATTACATCATAGCACCTGCGCCCGCGCATACCAAAATCTAAGCAAATCACGTTAAAACCTCCAAAAAAGCCACCGTTTACTCACCCAGATTCGCAAAAAGGTGTTAAAATAGTGGTCATTTGGGCAAAAAATTAATGTTTAAGCCGGTTTTGCGCACCCTCGGGCATTATTTTGCGTCTAAGCTATAAACTGATACCGCTGGATATCCCCCCAGCAATACTGACATAATCCCTTTGCAAGATGAAGAAACTACTTTTACTATTCGCTTTTTCTGCGGTGGTTACCGCTATTTCCGCCCAGTCTTTTGAGTGGAACCAGAAGTCTGCTTCTCCCACCAACGTTCAACCTAAATCAGCCGAATTACTGGCCTACGAAAAAGCTTATAACGAGCGTCAAGTAGGGACAGCGAACGTTTATCCTACCGCCTTTCAGGGTAATCGAACGATCTACGGTGAGACGTATAATAATCGAGAACTTACGATTAGCCATAGCGTCCTTCCTTTGGGGACTTTAGTGCGAATTGTCAATCTGGAAAATAACCGCAGCGTCACCGCCAGGGTCAATGATCGGGGACGTGAGTGCACGACCTGTTTACTAACCTTGAGTGGTGCTACCGCTGCTCAGATTGGTGCCTCCTACCAGGCGCGTGTTAGCGTAGAACGGGTTGGTTTTAGCAACTGGAATCCGGCTCCAGCCGTGGCTAATCGTAGTAATCAGCCCGCCGCTTATCAGAGCCCTCAGACCACTATTTACGCCAACTCTCCGGCTGCTGGCGGAGTGGTTCGTCCCGTGACTATTCAGGGAGACGCCTCAGGTTGGCAGCCTAAGGCTGCCTCCGCTCCCGCTTCCTACGGTAGTGCTTATCAGCAACCCAATGCCTATTATGGTAATACGGCGGCGAGCAACTATGCCACGCTAGGTGCGCCACAGGCCAACGTTAATTCAGTAATGACCCGAGAGGTCAACCCTTCAACTCGGTCTAATCAGCCGGCTACCTACAGCCGTTATCCTACGACGGTTCGTCCGCAGAGCCCCAACGTAGCTGCTCCGGTATACCAGCCGGTTCGCCAGCCGCAGGCTTACGGTACCGTTTCTAGCCCGGCTGCTACACAATCTGTCGTCCGTCCCTTCCAGCCTAATGCGCAATCTGGCCCACAACAGTATGCTGCGACTCAGGCCGCTCCTCCGGCTCCGACGGTGGCTCGTTACCAAGACCAGCGTACGTTGCCGGCTCCGGCTACTTACCAAAGTCCGAGCTTAGCGGCCCGTTCGGTTCAGCCATACAACGCCGCTGCCGCTGCAGTACCCACCCAGGGCTACGTAGTCCAACTGGGAGCTTACAACAATGAATTGTACGCTAAGAATCGGGTTAACCAACTACGTCAGGCTGGATTGACGAACGTCTTCTACCGGTCGTCCAATAAGGCGGATGGCCAGGTCATCAACCGTGTTTACGCTGGCACTTACGCTTCTATGGCCGATGCGCAGACGGAATCGAATAATATTCGCTTGGCGCACGGGATTGCGGGCATTGTTACCAGTCTTTAACCTACGAACAGCTTTTCACCGACCGATTCCAAAATATTTCATTTTTCGCGCCCCTGCTAGCTTACTGGCAGGGGCGCGGAAAATTTAGGGCAAAAGTTTAATTCAGGATAAAAATTAGCTGAAGTCACCTTAACCAAAGAGATGGTTGTTGTGTTAGCTTATCGGCCAAAGTTAATTTTGAAAACTCGTGTAACATTAATTTTACATTGACGGGGGATCGACGTACTTTGGCCGCACATGGGTTAATCTGCTATCAATATATTTAAGGGTTATGAGTCAGGTAAGAGCACAACTACAACCAGCGGTTGTACTGTTCATTATGAGTGTTCTCATTTTTTTAGCTTTCGGCTGTAGTGGAGGTAAAGAAGAGATGCGTAGCGTTTTGGTCTTTTCAAAAACCACTGGTTTTCGTCATGCTTCCATTGAAGATGGTAAGCAAATGTTCCTGCGGTTAGGAAAGGAAAAGGGGTTTTCGGTAGATACGACCGAAGATGCGACGGTATTCACCGAAGAGAACCTATCAAAGTATAATTTAGTCGTATTCCTCAGTACTACCGGAGATATTCTCAACGGAGCACAGCAAATTGAGCTGCGGCGCTTCATGAAAGCGGGAGGCAACTGGTTAGGCATTCATGCGGCGGCTGATACGGAATACAGCTGGCCTTGGTACAACGAACTTGTTGGCGCTTATTTTCTTAGCCACCCTAAGCATCAGGATGCCACTATACACGTACTTGACCCGAGCCACCCGGCTAATGCTCACCTGAACGAAACCTGGAATCGCTTCGATGAATGGTACGATTACAAAAGCATTAAGGACGAGATAACCCCAATTTTGCGGGTGGATGAAGCTACCTACGAAGGTGGAAAGAATGGTGATTTTCACCCCATTGCTTGGTACCGCGAGGTAGAAAACGGCCGTAGCTTTTACACTGGCTTGGGACATACGCCCGAAAGCTACACGGACCCTGACTTTATTTCCCACGTTTGGGGTGGCATGGTATGGGCTTGGGGAGATAGCGATCCCGTTGATTATACCGGCGTGAAGCGCACCCCCGAAGAAAACCGCTTCCAAGTAGAAGCCCTGGTGACGGGAATGTACGAACCCATGGAAATGGAGCTTCTGCCCGATGGACGTCCTATCTGGATTGAACGCAGGGGGAAAGTGAACGTGTATGACCCAGATTTTGAGGCGGCCACAACCGTCAATACCTTTGATGTCTGGACGGAATTTGAAGATGGCATGCTTGGCCTTGCCCTCGATCCTGACTTTGAGGAAAATAGCTGGATGTACATTTACTACAGCCCTAATATTGAGGATTCCGTAAATCGCCTTAGCCGGTTTAAATGGACGGGGAACAGCATAAATGAAGACTCCGAACAGATCATTCTCGACGTACCGGTAGACCGGAATAAGTGTTGTCATTCCGGGGGAAGCATTGAATTTGGGGGTACGGGCCTACTTCACCTCTCCATTGGCGATAATACCAACCCTTTTGAATCGGATGGGTACGCGCCAATTGATGATTCGCGCGATATTCCTAATTTCGACGCTAGGCGTTCTTCTTCCAATACCCAAGATTTACGCGGTGGGATCATCCGGATTAAGGTGGAAGAGGATGGTAGTTATACTATTCCGGAAGGTAACTTATTCACTGACCCCGAGGTTGGTCGCCCGGAGATATACGCGATGGGAATGCGCAACCCTTTTCGAATTCACGTCGACCAGCGTAATGGCAATGTTTACTGGGGTGACGTTGGCCCTGACGCCCGAAAAGACAGTACTGGGATGGGGGCACGGGGCCACGATGAAGTTAATGTGGCCAGGGAAGCAGGCTACTTTGGTTGGCCGCTGTTCATTGGTAATAATAAACCTTACTACTCCAGGGACTTTGCGGCTAAAACTACCGGAAAGGCTTTTGATCCTGACAAGCCGATCAACGATAGCAAATTGAACACGGGGGCTCGGGAGTTGCCTCCCGCTCAACCAGCTATGATTTACTACCCTTACGCGCAAAGTGAGGAGTTCCCCCAGTTGGGCAACGGTGGGCGTAATGCTATGGCCGGCCCCGTTTTTTACCACGCCGATTATACCAAAGGCGACTGGACTTTCCCCGAATATTACGATGGGAAATTCTTCTTCTACGACTGGATGCGGGATTACATCATGGCCGCTGACCTCGATGAAACGGGCTACGTGACCGAGTTCGAACCGTTCCTGCCCGGACAAGAATTCCTGCACCCGATGGACATGCTCTTTAGCCCCGAAGGAGAACTCTACATCATTGAGTACGGTAATAAGTGGTTCTCCCGGAATACCAACGCTAGACTACTAAGGATTCGTTTCAACAGTGGTAACCGGCCACCCGTTCCGGAGGTGGAGGTGGCGCATACTATTGGTGCCGCTCCTTTTCAGCTCGTCGCCGATGCCAGTAGTAGTCTGGATTACGACGGAGACGAGCTATCCATCACCTGGCTACTTGACGGTAAGGAGATTGGAACTGGCGAAATGCTCGACGTAGAAGTTACTACCGAAGGCAGCCAAGTATTGACGATGAGGGCCGATGATGGCCAGGGGAATACCGCCGAAAAAGTAACTAACCTGCTGATCGGAAATAGCCTTCCGGTGGTAGACGTCGAAGTAACGGGCAATCGTAGCTTCTTCTTCCCCGGAGAACCTCTACGGTATGCCGTGAAAGTAACGGACGCTGAAGATGGAACAATTGATTCCGACGCCGTAACGGTCAGCCTCGACTACCTGGAAGGAGAAGACTTGATGAAAACCGAGCTGGGCCACCAAGTGGCTGGGGAGGGCACGGCCTTTGCTGCCGGTAAAGCGATTATCGACGGTTTGGATTGCTCCGGCTGTCATGCCATTAATGAAGCAAGTATAGGCCCTAGTTACCAGCAGGTAGCCGATAAGTACCGTAAAGATCCTAAAGCTTCCGATTACCTTGCCGGGAAGATCATTGCCGGGGGGGCTGGTGTTTGGGGAGAGCGTGCTATGGCTGCCCACCCGGATGTACCCGAAGGAGATGCTAAGCAAATGGCGGAGTACATCCTGAGCCTGGCTGGCCCGCCTCCAGGTCAGCAAAATCGGCCTGCCCGAGGAACGATTGCTTTGGATCAACACCGCCCCGGTATTCCCGGCCGCTATTATCTCCAGGCGAGTTATACGGACAAAGGGGCTGGCGACGGACTGCCTCGCCTTACCACCCGCGAGGTGGTCACCCTCCGTTCTCCACTGATTGCTGCAGATAAATTCAGTGACGGAAAAAAAGTAATGTCCTTCCACGTGGAGGCAGATGACAATCCCCTGGGGGATGAAGAAATGGATGTTCTGGTGGCTTCTGGAGGGGGGTGGTCGAACTACGGAGAAGTTGATCTCACGGGCATCCGGACGATCAAAGCGCAAATTGCCCTGGCCCCGGGAATTACCTCTGGGGGCACCGTCCAAGTGCGTTCCGGACATCCTAATACTGGTAAGGTAATCGGGGCGGCTACCTTAGAGCAAGGACTGACTACCTACGGCATGAACGAACTGATGATCCCTCTGACGGATGCCAAAGATGGCCTGCAAGAGTTGTTTTTCTATTATCAGGCTGATGCTGATGACGCCGATGCCGTGCTTGGGGCCGTACTGAGCTATGAATTTATCCGCGGAGAAGCGACGAAGTAATTTGGTGCTTAGTAGTTGGTTGCTTGATATACTTTGCTGATTACCAACTACTAATTATTTAATACCAATTACCAACTACCAATTACTATTTTTGCCCATACCATTTAAGACACATCCATGCGTATCCTAATCTGTTTATTCCTCTGCCTGGCCTGTACCTTACAGGCTCAGGAGGAAGCCCACTATTCTAGCCTCGAATTCCGGAATATCGGCCCTTTCCGGGGTGGCCGTTCCAGTACGGTAACTGGCGTGCCGGGTAAACCCAATTTGTACTTCTTCGGTAGCTCTGGTGGTGGTGTTTGGAAAACGAAAGATGGTGGACAGACCTGGACGAACATTTCCGATGGCTTCTTCGGTGGGAGCATCGGCGCGGTAGCCGTTTACGAGAAGAACCCGAATATCATTTACGTTGGTGGTGGGGAGAAAACTGTCCGTGGCAATGTATCCTACGGTTACGGCCTTTGGAAAACGATTGATGGGGGCAAAAGCTGGGAACAAATTGGCTTAAAGAACAGCCGCCATGTGAGCCGCATTCGTATTGATAAGGATAACCCCGATTTGGTGTACGCCGCCGTTATGGGTGATCTTTTTAAGGACACCGAAGAGCGCGGGGTATACCGCTCCAAGGACGGCGGAACAACGTGGGAAAGGGTTCTTTTTGCCGGCGCGGGCGCAGGTGCAGTGGACCTTAGCATCGACCCCAGTAACCCCCGGACTATGTTTGCTTCGACCTGGAAGATCCGTCGTACGCCCTACAGCCTGGAATCAGGTGGCGAGGGTAGTGCCCTCTGGCGCAGTACCGATGGCGGCGACAACTGGGAGAACATCAGTGAAAACAAAGGCCTACCCCAAGGACTTTGGGGCATCAACGCCGTTGCTGTTAGCCCGGTAGACGGCAACCGAGTGTACGCCCTGATCGAAAATGATAAAGGAGGCGTTTACGTCTCTAACGATGGCGGCGATACCTGGCAAGCACGTTCCGATAGTCGTTCTCTGCGCCAGCGCGCTTGGTACTACACCCGGATTTTTGCTGACCCACATGATATTGATGGTGTTTACGTTGTGAATGTCCGCTATCACCACAGTATCGACGGCGGCCGGACCTTCAAGGCCAATAATGCACCTCACGGAGACCACCACGACCTCTGGATTGCCCCCGAAGACCCTGAGCGGATGATCATTGGTGACGATGGCGGCGCTCAGGTCACCTTCGACCGGGGTGAGAACTGGAGCACCTACCATAACCAGCCCACCAGCCAGTTCTACCGGGTAACGACCGACAATAGTTTCCCTTACCGCATCTACGGGGCGCAGCAGGACAACTCTACCGTCCGCATCCGGCACCGTACGGATGGTGGCACCATCGGGGAATCCGCCTGGGAAAGTACGGCCGGAGGGGAGTCGGCGCACATTGCTCCCGATCCGAAGAACGCCGACATCGTTTATGGTGGCAGCTACGGCGGCTACCTGACGCGCTACGACCACGAAACCAATCAGGTAAGGGCCATCAACGTTTGGCCCGATAATCCCATGGGCTACGGCGCCGAAGGCATGAAGTACCGCTTCCAGTGGAACTTCCCGATTTTCTTTAGTCCGAATGACCCCAAGGTACTTTACACGACCAGTCAGCACGTCCACCGTAGTACCGACGAAGGGGAAAGCTGGGAGATCATCAGTCCGGATCTCACCCGTAACGAAGCCGATAAACTCGTCTCCTCCGGCGGACCGATTACTAAGGATAACACCGGCGTGGAGTACTACGCAACGATCTTTGCCGCTTGCGAATCCCCTTACGAGCCCGGCCTTCTCTGGGCGGCAAGTGACGATGGCTTGGTGCACGTTAGCCAGGATAATGGCGCTAACTGGGCGAACATTGCACCTGCGGCCGCGCCCAAACACATCATGTGGAACAGCGTCGAACCCGATAGCCGCGGAAAAGGAGGCTTGTTCTTGGCCGGCACCAGCTACAAAATGGGCGATTATACCCCGTACCTCTTCCACACTAGCGATTATGGAAAAACCTGGACGCGCATCGATAAGGGCATTCCTCGCGACCACTTTACCCGGGTACTGCGGCAGTACGACCGTGATCCGAATATCCTGTTTGCGGGTACGGAAAGCGGCCTCTACGTTAGCTTTGATGCTGGTAAAAACTGGCGTGCGTTCCAGCAAAACGTACCGATGGTGCCGATCACGGACATTGCCATCAAGGACGATAACCTCATCCTCGCCACCCAGGGCCGCTCTTTCTGGATTCTGGACGATATGACCGTGTTGGCCCAACAAGACGAAGTGGCCGACAACGCCGCTTTCCACCTCTACGACCCCGTCGACGCCTGGCGGATGGGCGGTAGCAGTCGGGAAAGTCGCACCGCGGGCAAAAATCACCCAGGCGGGGTGAATTTCCACGTTTATGTGAGTGAAGAAGCGGCAAAAGATACCTTGCCTTGGGTGCTTTCGGTGAGTAAAGATGGCGAAGAAATTCGCTCTTGGGCCAGCGACGATAAAGACAACAAACTAGCATTAAAAGCTGGTGGGCAGGTCATCAACTGGAATTTATCCTATCCCGACGGTGTCAAAGTGCCTGGTATGATTCTTTGGTGGGCGGGTGCTGGCGGCCCTCGGGCACTTCCCGGCGATTATACGGTTGCCTTGCGTCATGGTGATGACGAACAGGTTCGTGAATTCACCGTCAAGCCCGACCCCCGGGTTAAAGCCACCGACGCAGAGCGTCAGGCGCAGTTCACTTTCATGAAGGAGGTGCAGGATAAGACCAGCGAAGCCCATCAGGCCATCATCGATCTACGCAATGTACGCGACCAGATCAAGTCGTTCCAGGGCCGATTGCCAGAGGATGCTAGTCAAAAGTTAAAGGACGCTGGCAAAGCCATCATCGACGGCCTCACCGAAGTCGAAGAGGCGCTCTACCAGACCAAGAACCGCAGTCGCCAAGACCCCCTTAATTATCCTATTCGACTGACGAATAAGCTGTCTCACCTGAACAGCCTAACGGGTATTGGTACTTATAAGCCAACGGCTGCTGCTTACGCCGTGAAAAAGGAATTGACCAATGCTATTGATGCTGAAATTGGTAAGTATCGGACGATTCTTAGTGAGGAGGTGCCGGCGTATAATAAGTTGATTTTGGAAGAAGGGGTGCGGGTGATTGCGGTTCCTAATAAGGATGATGATGCGCGGAAATAGTGTGTGCCATTTCTTTCCCGTTGCTCGTTCTTTTGAAGCATCAAAAGAACCAAAAATGCTTGGCTGTGCCGCTGACTGATCGTGGATCAATACGCACATGACCTAAAATGTGAAAACTCGCCGGTCAATTGGTGCATTGCTCTTTATTCTAGCTGGTGCTAACATTTATTTGCCAGAACGATCACCTGGTATTGGCTCAGACAGTTCACATTTCTTAACGGCCCTGCGCGCATCGATCCACGGTCAGCGCCAAGGCCGGAAGAAATTTGGGGAAATCTATCCTTGAATTTGGAGGTGAGATAGATGAAGTGTGTTGGTTGACTTAGAGTTCTACCCCTTAGCGTGGTCTAAGGTTCCACCCCTAATATTGGCTATCCAGTCACGCCAAAGCTGATCACTACTGCGTTTAATTTCTTCGCCGGATGAAGTCGTTATGATCCAGACTTTTTCTT
>JBCDGT010000055.1:0-9437 GCA_038750915.1 Bacteroidota bacterium | reverse complement strand
TCGGAGAGGTAGTCGTAGCCAATAAATTGGCTGTCTTCGTCGGAAAGGACCGTCCAGTCTCCCACTTCCTTAGCTGCGTCTTTACGGCTACGGGCTTTTTGTTCGGCGAGGGCGGTTTCAAAGCCAGACTCGTCTACAGTAAGCTGCTTTTCTTCGGCGAGCAAGCGGGTTAAGTCGATTGGAAAACCGAAAGTATCGTAGAGTTCGAAAGCATCCTTTCCTGAGATTACTCCTTCTTTTGCTTCCAGGGCGGCAAAACGACTTAGGCCATTTTCAAGGGTATTCAGAAATGATTTCTCCTCACTCTCGATGATGCGCATAATCTGGGCTTCCTGTTCTTTTAATTCCGGAAAGGCGTGGCCCATCTCGCGTACGAGTGTCGGCATTAACTTATGCAGGAAAGGAGCTTTTTGGTCCAGGAAACTGTAAGCGTAGCGAACGGCCCGGCGGAGAATTCGGCGGACCACGTAGCCCGCACCACCCGAGCCTGGTAATTGCCCGTCGGCAATAGTAAAGGCAACGGAGCGGAGGTGATCCGCTACCACGCGCATAGCCATATCTTCTTTAGCATCGGTAGCGTACGAGCCCTCGTAATTCTTGCCGGTAAGCTTTTCAATTTCAGCAATGAGCGGCGTGAAAACGTCCGTATCGTAAGTCGCTGTTTTCCCTTGGATGATCATCGCTAGGCGCTCGAAACCCATGCCGGTATCGACGTGCTTTTCGGGCAGGGGCTCTAGGCTACCGTCTGCCTTGCGGTTAAACTGGATGAAAACATTGTTCCAGATTTCCACCACGCCAGAGTCATCTACATTCACCAGGTCGCGGCCGGCAATTTTGGCTCGCTCCTCCGGGCTGCGGGTATCGACGTGGATTTCCGTACAAGGGCCGCAGGGGCCCGTATCACCCATCTCCCAGAAGTTGTCCTTTTTGTTACCGTAGAGGATGCGGTCTTCTGGCAATACTTTTTTCCAAAAACTTTTAGCTTCGTCATCGACGGGTATGCCTTCCTCCGGCGCGCCCTCAAAGACCGTGGCGTAAATGCTTTCGGGGTCGATGCCCATTACTTCGGTGAGGAATTCCCAGCTCCAGGCAATGGCTTCTTCCTTGAAGTAGTCGCCGATGGACCAGTTGCCCAGCATCTCGAACATCGTATGGTGAGTGCCGTCGCGGCCCACATCATCAAGGTCGTTGTGCTTACCACTGACCCGCATACACTTCTGGGTATCCGCAATCCGGCGGCGGTCTGGTGTCTTATCCCCAAGGAAGTAGTCCTTGAACTGATTCATACCCGCGTTCGTGAACATCAGGCTCGGGTCGTCCTTATTCACAATCGGTGCGGAAGGAACAATCTTGTGGTCCTTAGAGCGGAAAAAATCGAGGTAAGCTTGGCGAATCTCGGCGGAGGTCATGCGGTAGTCTTGTGGTCTAGTAGTCTTGTGGTCTGGTAATCTGGCGATTCTAACTACAAGACCACAAGACTACTAGACTAATTAACGGCGCGCAAAGATAATGCTTTGGTCGTGGCGTTTAGTTCTGGATATTCTATTGTTTTTGGGCGCGGCCGCAGGTGCTATGATCGGTTAGGAATAAAATCTGTCCTCCGACCATTTTGCGACGTTTTTATCGATGTAATTAGTAATTCTGTCATATGCGGAGGCATCGCGGATGATGTTATCATGAAAACGCGATTGCCAGGCGAATTCAAACCCTAATCGCCGCACGTGCCTAGTAACCGATGATTTGTATGACCCAACAACGGTGGATAGGGTGTTTTTACCGGGATTCCGAAATCGGCGTTGGCCTGGTGTTGATGGTAATGGTTGTTGCGGTAGAGACAAGGCGTGCCTTGTCTCCACCGCATGCCTTGTCTCTACCGCACGTGCCATTTCAATTATTGCCGGTTTTTTGATCAATATGCCGTGGATATGATTTGGCATTACCACAAATCGGCCTAATTCCCAATCTGGAAAATGATGGGGTATCTGGTACCACAAAACGTCAGCGATGGCACCGGTTGGAGATAGGTGCATCACTCCGTTACGAATATCTCCGAAGTAATACTCCCTATTCTTCGTGCAAATAGTAATGAAGTATGGAGCGGTATTTCCATAATCCCACCACGGCGCGCGTGCCGATGATATACGGTACCTGTTTTTGAATTTCATTCAGGGAAGATACGGATAACCTTTAATTTGTTTAAATTTTTTAATTTAAAAACATTTTAAGCGCGATTTGCTCTCCTTACAAACAACTACAAACCCTTCACCTCTCCCACCAAGGCCTGCAAACTCGCTTTGGCGTCCCCGAACAACATTTTGGTATTGTCCAGGAAGAATAGCGGATTCTGGACGCCGGCGTAGCCGGGGCGCATACTGCGCTTGAAGACTACGGTCTGCTTGGCTTTCCAGACGGTCAGCACCGGCATGCCGTAGAGGGGGCTGGCGGGCTCGTCTTCTGCGGCAGGATTGACGACGTCGTTGGCGCCGATGACGAGGACTACGTCGGCCCCACTGAGAGCATCATTAGCGCCATCGAGGTCAAGTAGTTTGGGGTAAGGGACGTCGGCTTCGGCCAGGAGGACGTTCATGTGGCCGGGCATTCGCCCGGCAACGGGGTGGATGGCGTAGCTAACATCAACGTTGTTGTCGCTCAGCAGATCATCGAGTTCCTTGCAGATTTTCTGAGCTTGGGCTACCGCTAGGCCATAACCTGGGACAATCACCACGTTCTGTGCGTAAAAGAGTTGGATGGCGAGGTCCGAAGGATTGACGGTTTTTACGTTCTTTGCTTCTTCCCCTCCGCTGGCACCTGCGGCCGCGCCCGCGCCAAAATTGCCGACAATAACATTGAGCAGAGAGCGGTTCATAGCCTGGCACATCAATACGGTCAGAATCGTACCGCTGGCTCCTACCAGGATCCCCCCTACGAGCATGAGTTGATTGCTGTACACCAGGCCCGCAGTAGCGGCCGAAAGCCCCGTGAAGGAGTTGAGCAAGGAGATTACCACTGGCATATCCGCTCCACCGATCGGAGCAACGAAGGAAAAACCGTAGACGAGGGTGAGTACCAATAGACCAATGACTAGACCAGTACTACCTGTAGCTAGAAAAGCAACGTAAGCGCCCAGTCCAAGGGTGATAATAAGCAGAATGAGGTTGATCGTGCCGTGGTAGGGAAGGGTGACTTGGCTGTCCCACACCTTGCCGTCGAGTTTGAGGTAAGCCAGAATACTACCCGAAAATGCTACTCCACCAATGATGAGCGTGAGGACCAGCACGGCAAGGGCGCCCGCTCCAGCCGTTGCACTTTTTTGCAGCTCGATCACGGCAAGTAGAACGGCACAAGCACCGCCGAGACCGTTGAAGATGGAGACCATCTGCGGCATAGCAGTCATTTTTACCCGACGGGCGATGACCCAGCCAAGGCCAGCTCCCAACAGGAGAGCTACGACGATCCAGGCGTAGTTGTTATTGACGGCGCCTTCTAGGGGGTAGAAAAGGCTCGTCAGAATGGCTAAGCCCATGCCGATGGCCGCCAGTTGGTTGCCCTTACGGGCGGTATCCGGCGAGCTCATGCGCCGTAGGCCGATCACCAGCGCAATAGCACCGGCCAGATAGGAGAGGTTGAGTACGGAGGCAAGCATTACTTAGCGTTTTTCTTTTTCTTGAACATTTCCAGCATCCGATCCGTGACGGCAAAACCACCAACGACATTGATGGTTGCCAGTACGATGCCAAGTGCTCCGAGGGAAAGGGTGAGGTAATCATCCGGCGCAGCGGTACGAAGCAGGATAATGGCTCCGATGATAACGATGCCACTAATGGCGTTCGCCCCCGACATGAGCGGGGTGTGCAGTACCGTGGGAATGCTCGAGATGATCTCGAAACCGAGAATGACGGTGAAAATGAGCAAGTAGATCAGGATCAGGTGCTCACTGGTGAATTGGAGGAGTTGTTCCATAGCGTGGGGAGCGGAAAGCTGATTTTAGTTCGTTGGAGAGGGAGTGATGCGGGCAGCTTCCAGGATTTCGTGGTTGGCGGTAACGGACCAGGTTTCGTCTTTGACCATAAGCTTGAGTAAATTGACGACGTTGTTACTGAAAAGCGTACTGGCGTCTTGAGGTAGTCCGGCGGCTAGATTGGAGTCGCCAAGTATCTTGACACCCTGGTGGTCGATGAGCTGTCCGTTTTGGGTCAGTTCGCAGTTACCACCACCACCGGCGGCAAGATCAATTACTACGGAGCCGGGAGACATCTGTTCTACTGTTTCCTTGTTCAGGAGAATAGGAGCTTTGCGGCCACGGACCAGGGCAGTGGTGATCACGACGTCGGCTTTAGCGCAGCGACGGGCGACTTCTTCCCTTTGTCGTTGGAGAAAGTCTTCGCTCTGGGCAACAGCATAGCCACCCGCGTCGCTGTCTTCGGTGGCGCCTTCTACTTGGATGAACTGTGCCCCGAGGCTTTCAACTTCTTCCTTAGCGGCCAAGCGTACGTCTGAAGCTTCTACTTGGGCGCCTAAGCGCTTAGCGGTCGCGATAGCTTGGAGACCGGCCACCCCAGCACCGAGCACGAGCACCTTAGCGGGCTTCACGGTACCAGCGGCCGTGATCATCATCGGTAGGTAGCGCGGTAGCAATTCCGCAGCACGCAGCACCGCGCGATACCCAGCTATAGAGGCCATGCTAGACAGGATGTCCATAGACTGGGCCAGACTGCTGCGGGGCACCATGTCGAAACTGAAGGCGTGTAATTGTCTTTGCTGCAGGTCTTCGACTACTTCGGGGTGGTCAAAGGGAGCGAAAAGGGCCATCAGGTGAGTACCCTGAGGAATGCTATCGAGCACCTCCTTTGCTGGTGGTTGAATGCTGATGAGCAGGTCTGCCTTGGCAATGATCTCCCCACGCTGAGCTACCACTGCCCCTGACGTGGTGTAGTCCGCATCGGAGAAGAAACTGGTCAAACCGGCCCCTGCTTCAACTAAAATACTAGCCCCGAGTTGGGAGAGTTTGCCACCGCCTGCGGGAACCAGGGCAACACGATCATCATCCGGTTCCCGGAGTATACCGATTGTCATTTCTAAATGGATTTTGTTCGGTAAATATCACGTAAAATGACGGTGGTTTACTCCTGCACATTGAATGGACAATTGTCCTTAGTTCCGATGAGTAAGCAATGGGATAATTTTAAAAAATGCCATTTTGTTCTCTCAGATTCACTAGTATTCAGCAAATGTTGACTTTTATTTAAGTCGATCTACGGTTCTTAGGGCCAAATTAAGGGCTGGTGTTATGTTAAAAAAAAAGCATGTTACGGCGGGTAAGCTTAAAAATTAATTTAAGCTGTCTTGCTGCCACGATATTCTGAACTCATTGAGGAGTAATAAGCTACTCGGCCAACTGCTCCACCGCTGCCCACATCTGTTCGAATGCTGCATAGCCACGCGCAATAGCGATGAGTTGCTCACCTTTCCGGAAAATTACGGTTGGGTAGCCAGTTACTCCCCAACTACGGTTAAGTTGGAAGTCGCGCATGGTCGCCGTCTTCATCTCTTCGCTCATAAACAAGGTTTGGAAGTGCTCGAAATCAATGCCGAGCTCCTGGCAAATGGGGCGATAAAATTCGACTTCGTTGGGGTCTTCGTTTTGCACGTAGAAGCGGTGCTGGCTTAGCTCAAAGAAGCGACTTTCATGTTTTGGGTTAATGGTCCGGGCAGTAACTACGGCACGGCAACTGGGCTCAGTATTGTACTGAAAGTGGGTGACTTCCAGCAAGTCGTAGCCGAAAGGCTGGCCGCTGCGTTTGTTGACCTCCTCCCAATGGTGACGCAAAAAATCGGCGAATTCTGCATTCCACTCCTGGCTGTTGTTTGGCCTTAGACCTCCCAGTACAATACGGTAGGGTATACTGTTAGCTGCCGCTGCTTTCTCCAGGCGGTTCAGGGCAGGGCTAATGCCCCAGCACCACGAACACATTGGGTCTCCAACGTAGATGATTTCCACGTCGTCGCGAAAAGGCACCACTTCGATAAGGTCCGTTAAGGGAGCTGGGGTGCAAAGACCAGTTGCGGGATCACAGGTGCCGGGAGGGGGAGGGGTAAGGGATTGCGCGTTTAGCTTGGCCATAAGGAGGAGCAGGCTGAGGGTGAAAAAGAATTGTTGCATGCTGATCAAGCAAACGACATAGTATGGAGAAGGTTAAGGCGAAACATCCTAATCTGTCGGGAGCAGACGGTTCCAATGTCTGTACACCGAAAGGTATTCACCCTGCAGCGTGAGGGGCTCCCTCAGGACTGCATCCTTTGTCCATCACACGCTCCTGCCAATCTGCCTAAAGCGGTTTGGTCAACGAATGCCAAGCCATGTCACTTTCAAATTTCGGACTTCTGGCTTTATACTTCATTTTGCACCCGCGATCGCGCCCAACTCTGAGCGAAGCGATCTGGGAAGCCAAATACTTACGCTGCTTTAACGTCTTGGCCGCCTTTCCAGGTCTTCCAAGCGTAAAAAGCAAGCGTACCCCAGCAGATCAGTAGCCCGAAAAACTCGCGGGTAAGCTCCACGTGGGGGGATTCGGCTTTCATGGAGCCGGTAATGGTTGGCATGCCATCTTTTAGCCACTGGGCAAAATCTGGAATGTTGGTGCACCACCAAACGAAGAGGGCCGCCAGCGGAAGCAAAGCAACGATCGGGCGCAAACCACCAAAGAAGTAGCGAACCGCAACGAAGGCAACTACGCCGTAGGCAGCTACCCATAAGTTCCAGTCTGGGTCATTCAGTTGCCAGTAGGCACAAAGACAAAAAAGGGCGGCGACGGCTAGGTGGAGATAGCGCATGTTGGTAGTTTTGGTCTGTTGGTTCTTTAGTCTTTTGGTCCGCATACCGTTCGCGCGGCCTGGCCACGCTTACTTTATTTGGAGAAATCTTCCAAGAGATTAGCGGCACCAAAATTACCAAAAGACCAACATACCAGAGAACTAAAAGACCAATTCTACCGAATCACCGCTACAAAGCCATCCCGATTTTCAAAAGCGGGATTTCCCGGTGCCCAGCCTGCCGTGAAGCGGTAAGTCGTCGGTTGCCCGTTTTCCAGCCTGGCCTGGAGGTAGTAGGTGGAGGAGATGGGTTGCGCGTCCGGAGCGAATTCACCGTGAGCGAGGTAGTCGGACTTATCCAGCGAGAGGGCCATGCCGAGGTAGTGGTCACCTTCTGCTTGGGGGCCGTGGGTGTAGGCAACAAAGCGGTCTCCTTTTTCCATAGTGTAAAGGGTGTCTGAATGCAGATTCACAATGCCAATGAGTAGTTCTTCTCCTCCGGTAAGGCCGGAGGCTTGCACGGTACTGGTATAATCATGCGTACCGGCTTCAATGGTGAAGGTCCAGGTTAGATCGAGGGTCCGCCCGGCTACTTCCCAGCCGGTATACTTGACTTCGAAGGTGGAGCGATCATCCGATGACTCGGTGATTCTAACAGTTTCTTCGGTGGCATCGCCAAGTCGGTAGGCTTGGCCATCCGCCATCAGGCCGATACCACCGGCACCAAGAGAGTTGCCAACCTTGAGGACGTCCATGCCCCAGTCCGACATTTCGTGGTAATTATTCCGGTCGTAGCCTACCGTGTCGAGCACCATGTCTGATACCTTTTTGCCAAAGATGTCGATGCCATTTCGGCGATCGAAATACATCCGGAATCCTACCTTGTCGTTTTCCCAGGCAGGCCCTTCGGATTGGTAAATGGGCGGCATTATTTGCTCGATGTGGTCCGTCGCTCTGGTAAAGGAAGTCCCGGCTACGAATTCGTTCTGGTCGTTCCGTTTGGCCAGCCGAATATTGGTGCGAGGTACGGCTTCTTCCATTACCTCTTCTTCTTGGGCAGTACTTTCTGGGGGCGTACCACAGCCGCATAGTAGTAGGGCGAGTACGCTGGTGCAGAGCGTGGGGTAAAGAGCAAAATTTTTCATGTCAGGTGGTTTTCCAGTTTAGCGTCGTCGATGCGGTAGAGTTCGGGGCCTCCCCGTACACCGGCCTTCTTTTCTTCGGTATTGATCAGGAAGTCGTAGGCCAAAATTTTACGACGGAAGTTGCGGCGATCTAGAAGTCCGCCGAGGATAGATTCGTATACTTGTTGGGCTTCCTTCAGGGTAAAGGTGGCCGGCAGTAATTGAAAGGCAAGAGGAGAGGATTGCAGCCGCTCTCTAAGGGCTTCATAAGCCTCCTCGAGCAGTAGATTGTGGTCGAAACCAAGCGTTGGTACTTCTTCCAGCGGGCACCACTTGGCGTCGTCGAGGTAGTTTTTCGCACTGGGGGCGTGGTCTTCAGGACGGACCAGAGCGAAGAAACTAGTAGTGACAACGCGCCGAACGGGATGTCGATCCGGAGTACTATAAGTACCTACCTGATGGATAGGGATGTTCTCCACGTCGACGAGCTCCCGGAGTAAACGCTCCGCGGTTTGTTCCAGGGTTTCTTTGTCGGACATTGCACCACCGGGGAGTACCCACTCACCAGCAAAGGGGGCAATGGCCCGCTTTACCAGTAGTACTCTGAGAGCGTCCTCAGAGTAACCAAAGATGGCACAATCTGCTGTGATGGCAAAGGACTGGCTCTCGGTAGTAACGCGGGTGGAATTGTTTACTTTCATAGCAACATGCTTTTGGCTGAACCGGTAAATTTAGCGAACGCTGTCCATGGCCGCACCGTCCATATCCGTAAAAGACTGGTTTTCACCAGCCATACCCCAAACAAAGCGGTAGGCGGTGGTCCCTGCACCACTATGGATACTCCAGGGCGGAGAAATTACGGCCTCGTAATTCCGCACTACGATATGGCGGGTTTCGTTGGGTTTTCCCATGAAGTGCATTACTAACTGATTGTCGGGCACGTCGAAATAAAGATAGATTTCCATCCGGCGCTCGTGGGTGTGCGGCGGGAAGGTATTCCAGACGTTGCCTTCCACCAATTCGGTGAAGCCCATTACGAGTTGGCAGCTCTGGATGCCATCTTCATGGATGTACTGAAAAAGAATTCGCTTGTTGGCGTGGGCCTCGTCCCCCAAATCAACCCGGTTGGCCTCTGCTTGGGTATACTTAGTGGTAGGGTATTCCCGGTGGGCGGGTGCGGAGTTTAGGTAGAAGTGGGCCGGCGCATCGGCGTTATCACTACCAAAGGACACCCTTTGACTACCCCGGCTAACGTACAAGCAATCGAAACGGGCGAGGGGATAGGTTACTCCGTCTACGGTGACACTTCCCGTCCCGCCAGTATTGATAATGCCAAGTTCCCGTCGCTCCAGAAAATAGTCGGCTTTTAACTCGTCTTCATTCGGTAAGTGGATATTAGCGGTGGTAGGCACTGCCATACCGAAAATGAAACGATCGTAGTGAGAGTGTACCAAGGTGAGTTTTCCTGGCTGGAGCAAACCTTCCGCAAGAAATTCATCACGG
>JBCDGT010000054.1:0-9521 GCA_038750915.1 Bacteroidota bacterium | reverse complement strand
CGTCGGTTTTCACCCCTTAATCGATTATTTTCTAGAAACAATCGTTACCGCCCGATTTTAGTAAGATTTCCTTAACAGGTATTTTAAGAAAACCTTCACACTACATTGATAATCTGTAAGTTATAAAATATCATGCTTGCTTTTCCAGCTTTAAGGCTCTAACACCTCATTCCACTAATCCTGAGTAATTCTGCTGAAAACACCGCCAAAAATGTTCCAAACACGCTCTTTTGGCTCCTCTGGATGGTTTATGCGTTAATAACTACCTTTAAGAGGGCAAATCAACCTACTCATTAAAGTACTTACTTACTTCATCGCTTTCGTTTGGTTGGCCAACGGCTTGGGCGCAAAGGTGCTCGGTCTGATTCCTCGCCATCAGGAAATCGTGGCACGTATTCTGGGACCATCTTTTGCTGAGCCACTTACCTTACTTATCGGTTTATCAGAGATTGCCATGGGACTTTGGATCCTAAAGGAAAAGCACAAAAAGGTCACAGCAGCGATACAGATTGGAATCGTTCTAACCATGAACCTCCTGGAAACCTTCCTGGCCCGCGATCTCTTATTGTGGGGACCGTGGAACTTACTGTTTGCGCTACTATTTTGCGGCGTAGTGTTTTACCACGGCTTCGTTTTAAAAGCCTCCGATCATGTTACTCCTTAAGCGCCATCCTTTTGCCGTTGAAGCCTTCTTTCGGCAGTCCTTGGTGCTCACTTTCGCCCTACCATTAGAAACACTGGCATCGCTACTGCCGCCGCCGCTCGAATTAGATACCTACAGCGACCGGTATGCTTTCGTCGCGGTCGCTATGGTACAAACGGAAGGTTTACGACCAAAGGGCTTTCCTAAGTGGCTCGGCAATGACTTTTTCCTAAGTGGCTACCGCATCTTTACTCGCTATACCAACCGAGCGGGAAAACGCTTAAGAGGTTTGTACATTCTAGAATCCCAGACGGACAAAGTCCAAATGGCGGCCCTAGGCAATCTCATGACCCACTACAACTACCGAAAGATCGTCATAGACCAGGAGCGTTCTGGTGAGCAATACACCGTCCACTCCCCCTCGGAGGGCTTTCACATCGTTGTCCACGAAGATGCTGCACCCGTCCTTCCAAAAGGATCTCCTTTCACCAATTGGAAACAGGCGCGCCGCTTCGCGGGTCCTTTGCCCTTTACCTTTACTTATGTGGCAAAAGAGTCAACTATGCTGATTGTAGAAGGCGTACGCCAAAACTGGACCCCACAGCCCGTCTCGGTGGCAACATGCACTATGCCGTGGTTGGATCGCAGCGGCTTTGGAGCGGCCCAGCTCGCCAGCGCCTTTGTGGTGAAGGATATTCCTTATTACTGGAAGCGAGGTAAGTTAGAAAAATGGCAGCCATGAGAACCGCATATCAGGGTGTGGGTAATATCATCCGCTTCAACTGGCACTTCTACTTGCTGGCTTTAGTTGGCGTCGGGGTAGGCCTCGTAGTCGCCCACTGGCTGGGTGGTGCTTGGTGGGTACTGGGCATCGTAATTGCCGGTGGTGTATTGCTTACAACTTTGGTTTCCCTAATCGTCTCTTGGTACATTTATGATCGTTCCGACCTTTACACCCTCAATTGGTTGGACCCATATCCGGACGCCAGTAGCATGCTCAATATCCACGCCGGCTTTGATGAGACCAGTGCGCTGTTAGCGGAAAAATATCCCACGGCGCAACTCCGAGTGATGGACTTTTACGATCCGTTTCTCCATACCGAGGTCTCTATCCAACGGGCGCGTAGAATGTACCCGCCCTACCCCGATACGGAAGTAGTCAATACGGGGGCGCTACCGCTGGTGCCAGGTTCGGTAGACGTTATCTTCGTTCTCTTGTCTGCACACGAGATCAGGAACGAAGAGGAGCGTATTCATTTTTTCCAGCAGCTCAAGCAAGCCCTGAAGTTAGGTGGAGAAATTGTAATCACTGAACACCTCCGGGACGGGGCTAATTTCCTGGCTTATACCCTTGGCTTCTTTCATTTCTACTCACGTGCCAGTTGGTTACAAATTTTTCGGGCAGCAGGCTTCGATGCTTTTCGGGAACGTAAGATCACCCCCTTTCTCTCCACCTTTACCCTGGTTAATGATGGAACTCCACCTTAAAATCATCGGCGCGCTATTGATTCCTCTGGCACTGGTCCACGTTATTTTCCCGCGCTATTTCGACTGGAAGAACAACCTACGCTCGCTGAGCCTGATCAACCGCCAGATGATGCAGACCCATACTTTCTTTATTGCCCTGACGGTTTTCGGAATCGGTTGGTTATGCCTATCCGCTTCGGCAGCATTAGTGGGTACTGCTCTTGGCCAAAAGCTCTGCTTGGGCCTAGCCATTTTCTGGGGCATACGGTTCTTTTTTCAGCTGTTTGTTTATTCCAGCAAACTCTGGCGGGGTAAACCATTCGAAACCATAGTGCATATTGTTTTCACTTGCTTTTGGCTGTATATGACCGTGGTTTTTGGTTTACTCTCCGGCTAAAGCCGAGAGTATTGTACTCTCGGCTTTAGCCGGAGAGTGAAAGGGGGGCTGCTTCCAAATACCCACCCCGACACAGCAATGTGGGCCGGAGGTGGACTAAATACTTAGGTTGGATGGTTGAGTGGCAAAGGTGAGGGTACTATTCCGATTATACATCCTGGAATTCCAGGATTTTTGGCCAATAAAAAGCCCTCACCCCACGGATCGGGATGAGGGCACCAAATGCGTAATACCATTTGGACTATGTGCTTCTTAGGTGTGAGCGTTTATACAGCCTAGGTAATCCTAAGATCACTCGTCGGCCGAGCCGTGAGGAACGAGCTGGTTTGTCCGCCGATGGGCAAGGGCAATAAACCCAAAATTCGGCGGACGAGTGAGGCCGTTACCCGTCCGCCTCGGCCGACGAAAAACGCCCATTCTAGGAGCTCGTTCGAGCTTACTTTTTAATCCATTTAATGGTTTCCGTGCTGGTTTGCAGGGCATATATTCCGGGAGGCAGTCTCCGTACATCAAGGGGAGCGCCGGCGGTCAGGTTGCTTTCCAGTACCATACGCCCCTGCGTATCCAGCACCCTTACTTGACCACCGGAGAAGCCGCGAAGGCGGAGTTCCGCAACGGTAGGATTTGGGTAGAGGGTCAGTTGGCTGCCTCCTGCTATCCGCACTTGCCGAACATCACTCAGGGCTTCGGTGCCATCAAAATCTACTTGGCGGAGGCGGTAGTAGTTCAGTCCGATCACCGGGTTTTCGTCGATGAAACCATAGGCTTGCTCTTCTTGACTGTCCCCGGCACCTGCGACCTCGCCCAATGCCACGAAGTCGACCCCATCCGTACTCCGCTCGATCACGTAATGGCTATTGCCCGTCTCGCTGGCCGTACGCCATTCTAACCGAGCCCGTTGCTTCGGGAGGGCTTCCGCCGTAAAGCTGACCAGGTCCACGGGGAGGGCCGTTTGGGCAGCAAAAAGGTAGAAGGTGGAGAATTGAGCAGCCTGGAAGCGGAAACTATAGTCCCTGCCCGTACAGCTGGCGCTAGCGAGGTTCGCATTCATCACTTGTGCGTCCGTTCCTTTGAAACCCGTGCCGCAATCCTCATCACTGGTTTTTATGATGGTGAGGTCCCCCAATGATGTCCCCGCTTCCCTAACTAGGTCATCCACTTCCGCCTCTCGAAAATAGAGGATGACCGTGACGGGAACAATTGGTTGCACAATACTTCCGGCGGCATTCCGGAAGTTGATGTTGAATCGCTTGCTGGAACGGGTAAAGAACCCAGTGCCCTCGGTGGTGGTGGCTTCCCGGTAAAGGCCAAAATCAACCGAAGCGATCAGCGGATTGGCATTCTTGTTGATCTGCGCGATCAGGCGACCGTTTGCACCGCGAATATCCGTCAGTGCCGGCCCGCCGGCCAGACTGGTAGTCACCGTCGTACACTGTCCGGCCAGCCCAACAGCAACATTTTCGTCTACGTTGATCGTAACCGTGGCCGTACAAGCAGCCGTTTTTCCGGCGGCGTCCGTAACGGTAAGCGTAACTAGATTCGGCCCTTCATCGTCACAATCGAACAGGGTTTTGTCCAGACTACCGCCCGTCAGCGCGCCACAGTTATCGGAGCTACCGTCGTTGATCTCACCGGGGGCAATCGTTACCGAACCTCCGTCCGAGACGGAGAACGTCCGGTCCCGGCAGCGGGCGGTTGGGGGAACAAAATCCCCCAGGCTACAGTCGGTGGTAATCGTGTAGAAGGCCGTCCGGTTAACTTCATTACCGTAAGCATCGATTCCGGTATAGTCAACGGTAGCCAGATGAACACCAGGATCCGCAGGTGCGGAGATCAGGTTACGAAAGCGAAGATCGCTACCCGGATTCGCATTGGCCCCACTGGTGGTAATGCCGTACAAACTATCCTCCCATTCTTGGTCGGTCAAAGGAACGATGCCCGTGTTTTGGAGGCGAAACTCCTGGTAGATCACCTCACCGGGAGCTACCGTGATGGTACTCGGTGTAGCAGTGGGCGCTACCCCGCAGGTAGCCAGGTCGGTGGTATCCGTACAGATGGCTTCAGCCGCCACGAGAAAGACCTCCACTTCGGCGATAGGAGCGTCTACGGTGATGGCATAGGATGCCGTACGATTGACCTCATTACCGTAGGCATCCGTGCCCGTGTAATCGACGGTTTCCGTGTAGGTGCCGGGAGTGGTGGGGGCGACGATCAAGCTGCGAAAACGCAGGTCGCTACCCGGATTAGCATTCGCTCCACTAGTGGTAATACCGTATAAACTGTCGTCCCACTCCTGGTCCGTCAGTGGAACGATGCCCGTATTCTGTAAGCGAAACTCCTGGTAGATGACTTCCCCGGGATAGGCGATAATGGCGTTCGGGGTGGTGGTTGGGGCTACCCCACAGGTGGCTAGATCAGTCGTATCCGTACAGATATCTATGGCCGCCACCAAGAAAACTTCTATTTCTGCCACTGGAGCAACGACCTCAATTGTATAATTGAGAGTGGCAGTGGCCGTATTGCCCGCTACGTCGGTGCCCGTGTAGTCGACGGTCCCCACGTAGGTACCTGGAGATGTGGGCGCTACTACCAAGTCCCGAAAACGCAGATCGCTACCCGGATTGGAATTTGCCCCACTAGTGGTAATGCCGTATAAACTATCGTCCCATTCCTGGTCGACTAAGGTCACTGTTCCCGTATTTTGTAAGCGGTACTCCAGGTAGATCACCTCCCCGGGGTAAGTAGTGATGGAGTTGGGGGTAGCAGTCGGGGCTACGCCGCAGGTGGCGATATCAGTCGTATCAGTACAGATATCCGTAGCCGCTACCGGGAAAGCCTCTACGGAGACCATTGGCGCGGCGACTTCCAGCGTATAGTTAGCCGTTTGGGTCACAACGTTCCCCGCCGGATCCAGGCCAGAATAATTGACCGTAATGGGGTAAGTGCCCGGCAAAGAAGGCGCAGCAACTAGGCTACGGAACCGGAGATCACTGCCGGGGTTGGAGGTGGCGCCGCTTTCCAGCAGGCCGTACCGGCTGTCCGTAAAGCTTGGGCTGTCTAAAGTAGCCAGGCCCGTATTCTGGAGGCGATACTCCAGGTAGATCACTTCCTCCGGTGCCACTTCCAGGGTATTCGGCGTGGCGATGGGCGCTACGCCGCAAGTGGCCAGGTCCGTAGTATCCGTGCAGATGTCTTCGGCTAAGATGGGAAAAACTTCAACGTTGGCCTCCCCGGCGACTACCTCCAGGGTGTACTGCCCCGTGATCGTAGCACTGGCCCCCGTAGTGGTGTTTTCCAGGTTGGCCGTCAGGGTAGCCGTTACGGTGCGTGGCACGGTTTCGGCTGGGTAAATACGGTTAATGACCACGGTCTGGCCAGGCATGATATTGGTAGGGCCAACTGGAAAAATTACGCCCCGATCGCTGTCCGTCAGGGAGCCGCGGTCGATGGTTGAAGGGGTGTTATTCGTCACCCGGTAGGTAATGAGGATGTCCCCATCGACACCAGGCAGGTAGGTGAGCATGTCATTGCCCGTTGGTACGCTGATACAGTCGGTATCCGGATTGGGGCCGGAGCAAAAGTCACTGGCTAGGGCAAGATCGGCGGTCACGGTGATGTTTTGGGCGCGGCCGCTGGTGCAAAGGAAGAGTAGTAAGAGCAGTAAGAAAAAATAGCGCATAGTCCCGAGGGTTTTGCGTAGGGACGGTGGGTTGCGCGAGATTCCATAAATGGATGGAAGAAAAATGTAATATTGGTAATGGGGGAGGAGGTAGAGCTCTTAAAATATGCTAGCTGGGCAACGGGAAAACGGGGTGCCCGTTCTAGTAGGGTCAATTATCCCTATGCTACGCCTAATTCTTTTTTCTCTATTCTTTAGTACAACGGGTAGTCTCTGCGCCTGTATTTGTTTACCAGAAAAATTAAGTCCTGAAGTTTTCGCCTCTTATGATTTCATCGCCCATATTCGGGTAAAATATGCAGGCACTTCACTGGGGCCCTGGGAAAAGGACTTCATGCATAGTGATCGAAATCTGACCAAATACGTCCTCTTTGAAACTATCCGTCATTATCAAGGCCCCGGGGCAAATTGGCTGATCGAGGCAAGTGCCTTTACTTCCTGTGCGATGGGAATATCCGCGAACCAAGAGTGGATGATCTACGGTATCATTGACGAGAGAGGCAATATCCTCGTGCACTCCTGTAGTAACGCCGGACTTTACCGGCTTGCCACCGGCGAATCTAGTTATCGTGGCGTACCAGGACTTGAATACGCGGAGCAATATTGCGGATACGACCCCATTTTTTCACTCGCCCCATCTGGGCCGGATACCATTTACCGTTATTTCCCCAATGGACAGATAGAAATCATTGAACCATACTACAATGGGAAAAAGCATGGAGAACGATTACAGTATTATCCAAACAGAGAGCTACTAATTGAAAGCTCTTTTGACGAAGGTGTAATTTGTGGCAGAGCAAGTTTTTTCAATAGTAAAGGCATTTTGGAGCAAGTCGAAGTTTATAATGATACTGGCCATAAGATTGGCAAAGAAATGTATACGCTCAACGGATGGATGTATAAATCCGATTCTTATCCTCAAGCAAGCTATTTCCAAAATCGGCAAACAACGTTCTACCATAAAAATGGTCTGCCGTATCAAATAGATGTGTTTAAATCATACGACTTGCAGGCACAAAAAATCTTTTCTCCTTTTGGCAAATTAATTTACCACGCCACTTTTTCAGAGGATCGAAAACATACTATTTTGGTAGACTTAAGGGAAAAGAAACCCCTTATTTCAGATGATAATTTCTGATGCCTACAAGGGTTTAATTTCGAAACTATGTGAAGCAAGCTACTTCACAATTACAATTGTCCTAGCATTTAAAACCAACCGCTACTATTCTACCAACTTAGCCGTTAACCCACCGTGCCCCTTTCCATCCTTAAGCAAATGCTCCGTTGGTGTAGTGGGGTCTGCGGTCCAGTATCCATCCACGATGAACTTATAGAGGTAGCGCCCTGGAGGAAGGTCTAGTCGGCACTCCCAGCCTTCCTCCGTACGGTAAAGGGGGGTACCAAACATATTCCAGTTATTGAAGTCGGCCACTAACGAAACCTTTTCGGCATCTAGATAGCCGGGTAGCTTAAACCGGGTATTACCCTTTCTACTAGCGATTGGAGAATTAAATGATTTACGAGGCAGTAAGCGGTCCGCTTCCGCGATTTTGTAAGCCAAGTAGGCCATTACTTTAGCATTATGTTGTTGGTCCGCTTCCGGTACGTACTCATAGGTATCCATATCGGTGTGGTGGATGGCCGTCATATAATCCAATGGATCCTGAATGAATTGAAAGGCGGGCACATTGAAGTAATCGAACAGCTCATGGTCCGTCTGATTGGCATTCTGAATGGTGAGGGTTTGGCTTTTAGGAAAGGGGCCAAGGTATTCGGCGAAGTAAGGGGCGACCTCGGTGTTACCGGATAGGTACACCCCCCGAATCATGCCTGCACCGTTATCGAGGTTCAAGTAAGCGGAAATTTTATCATTCTCTCCCTTCGGGATACCTTCCGCAAAGTCACCAACGTATTTATTGACGTAACCACGCGAACCAGCAAACACCTGTTCTTCTCCACCCCAAAGAATCAGACGGATGGTTCTTTTCGGTCGTAGTCCAGTTTGCTGCAATAGCCGCATAGCCTCCATTAGTACAGCACAGTTGGCAGCATTGTCTACCGCTCCGGTACCGGCGTGCCAACTATCCAAATGCGCCCCGATGATGATGACCTCTTCCCGCAAGATGGGATCGGTGCCGGGCATCTCCGCAATAAGGTTGACGTTGTACTTTGGGTCTTCATAAAAGACTGACTTGAGGTTAAGCTCAATTTTGGGGCTAATGCCAAGGTCCATTAACCGCACAATCCTCCCGAAGTGTTCATTGCTTAATACAAAGGATGGCAGGGGCCTCACGTCCCCAGCTTCGTGTAAGGATGGGATGGCCCGATTACCATCGGCGTGCAAAATGCCGTAGGGGAAATCGCTAGGCTCGACAATGGCGATTGCCCCCTGTTCGGCACAGAATTCGAAAAACTTACTGCGTTCCCGCTTAATTCTGGCCCGTCGCCCAAATACATCCACCGTAGAGCGGCGGCTGTGGTAACCGACGATGACGTCGTTGGGATCCGGGTTGGCAGCGGCCCGCAGGAGCGCATTCTCTTCGAGTCGACTAGACATCTTTCTTTCCACGCTCCTTACCGGGCGGTAATACCCTCGTAAGAAAATGATCTTCCCCTGAAGTTTCCCGGAGAGCTGATAAACCTCGTCAAAAGCATTAATCAACACCGGGCTTCCCACTTGAAGTCCTTGACTAGATCGAGAAAATGCCAGTGGGTAAGCTCTTAGCGAAGCGTAGTTTGGCGCGACCATATTAAAACTGAAGCCCTCAGTAGCCCAGCCAAGGTAATTTTTATCGAATGATTCCAGCTTTACCTCCTTCACTCCCCATTGCTCCAGTTGTTTTTTGGCCCACTGCGCGGATTCATAATACTTTGGTGTACCTAACATCCGAGGGCCATATACATCGGAGAGATAGCGAACAGTGGTCATCACCTGGGAACTACTATCGGCATGTTTCGTGATTCTACGGAGGATTTGTCGATCCGACTGGCCACTACAAACACCGGTCAGCGACAAGTAAATAAGAAGTAGAAAAAATGGTCTCATCAATGGTTATACTTAAGGGATAGTCTCAATAGCAACTCCCATAGGAATTCCTCTAACTAACGGAAAATGCTTAGCTCGCTAAGAATGACGAAATAACCTAGTTTACGTTGCAGCTGAGTCGCCTTCCCTTGATCAATCCGCTACATCGAGTTTGTAGTCCCATTAATGAAAGCATGGTCGATTTTTGCTTGGCTGAGGACATCCCCGTTAGAATATATCTTCAAATAACTGGTTCGGACGGGATGTCCTCCATCATTCGCGACCCCGAGTTAGACGCCTTAAACCGCAT
>JBCDGT010000053.1:0-9554 GCA_038750915.1 Bacteroidota bacterium | reverse complement strand
GGATAACAAAGCAATTTGCTTAGGTAGTGTAAGGGCTAAAGATAAGCGAACTCCCCAATTAGCAAATGAACTCGGTTTTAAACCTTCTTTAGGGACGAATAAATCTGTCAGGCCAGCGCACGCTCCGTGTCGGAAATCAGCTCACTCGCCGTGGCGAAAGTCTTGGCCAAGTCGTCCGCCTGGTTTTGCCCTGCGTAAAGGGCCATTTCGCAGCGCTGCAGCAATTGATCGTAGCGTTGAGCAAGGTCACCAGCGCCAGCTTCCGTTAGCTGCGACTTGATGTTCCGGCGGCTGAGTTCAGCAATGGGAAGATCAAATTTGTCGCGGACGTAGCCCAATAGTGCTCCTTCGATGGCATCGTAAAAGGGCTTGGCTTCCACTCGGTCAAGATGGGGCTTAGCGCCTTTAAGCCGTTGGGCCGCAGCTTTAGCTGCGCGAGCGCGAGCCAGCTCGATGGGGTCACGGCCAGCTAGGTGAGCTTGGTACCGTTGCCAACCAATAGCAGCCCCAGCACCAAGCAAAGGCAGCAAGAAAAGTAGCCAGTACCAGGCTAGTGAGGGAAGCGTACTGCCGTAGGAGCGACCAGCAGGTAGGTCCGTTACGGGAAGTAAGGCCAGAGCTTCCTCCTCAGCGGAGGTCGTGTCAATCTGGTAAGTCACTTGCCCGGTACCACCAGTAACGGAAATCGGGAAGACCTCCGGAGCGTCCGTTACGTAGCGAGCGCTGTCCACATTGAAGTAAGTAAGCCCCGGTTTTAGTTGATATTCACCAGCACGCTTGGGCACCACTTTGTACTCGAAGATCTTACGGCCTAGCATCCCGGTGGGGCTATCAAGAAATTCTTCGTTCAGAATTTTAGGGTCGTAAACATCCCAGTCCTTCTCGCTCACCGGAGGGAAAGCATCTAGTCTTTCGATGTCTCCTTCGCCGGTAACGGTAATGCGCAGCGTCAGGGCGTCGTCGGTAGTCATTTGGTTACGGTCAGCCTGTACGTCAAGGCGGTAATTACCAACGGCTCCACTAAAGTCGTCCGGCCGGGGTTGGGGCAGTTCCTTGACTTCTACGTATAAGGTATCCGTATTTAGCGGAATCTGTTCGGTATAGCGTCTAGAAAAGGAGCTGGAGGTACGGTACTTCACTGTTCCCAGTACCATCCGGTAAGGGTCAATACGAATGCGGCCACTCTTAGTGGGAAACAAGGCTAGGCTACCAAGGGTACGGCGCTGATACTCCCGCCCATTTTCGATCACGGAGCGTGGCCGCCCGTCGTACTGCCGCCGGGGCTGACTAAAGAACCCAGAAAAATCGGGTTCCTGCATCAGGTTGCGAGAGATGACATTGGTGGAGGAGTACAGGTTAAGGTTGAGGATAATCTGCTGCCCAACGAAGGCTGTATCCGTTGAAAGCTCCGCGCGGAGAAAATTCCCCGGCGCCATGGCCGCAGCCGTGGCGTCAACTGGCAATACCTCGATCCGTTTGGAATTAGCCCGATAAGTGCGGCCCGCCGCACGGATACTTCCCGTACCAATCGAAAGCATGCCTTCCCGCTTGGGTTGTAGTAGCCAGGTGTGCGTCAGGTGGCTACTGCCCACCCCGTTAATAATGGTCGTCCCCATCGAACGACTCGGCCCTCGCAACACGATAAAATTTTTAAAATCGGGTGCCTGCAAATTCGTCCCCTGGGCGTTACGCAAAATCAGGCTGTACTCCACGGTGCTATTGAGTAGCATCTTAGGCTTACTAAGCTCGGCACTGAAGCTGATGTCTTGGTGCGTCTGCGCGAAGGTCATTTGGGCGCGGCCGCAGGTGCAAAGTAAGAGGATTAGCGCAAGGTTTCTCCACATGAGGATTAAGCCGAATTTTTTAGTAGGGCGAAGATAAGGGATTAGGAACGGGTTTGAGGCTACAACCCATCAACCGTATTATCATCGATATTAGTATCGAAAAGCAAATACTCCGGATCAAGCGTGATGGCATCCGGCCGCTGTTCGAGGGTAAAGGTCAAGCGATTTCCGATCTTACCTACTTTCACTCGCCGATCATCAATCCGTTCACCAGCTCGATAAGCGGTAATGTTGATGTAATCATTGAGTGGTAAAGAGTGAGCTTCCCCTTCACTTACTCCCTCGCCATTTTCGTTGGTAAAAGTCTTTGTCCCCTTAGCATCGGCCCGGTATTTCGCGACGGTAAAATCGAGGGAAACTTCCCATTGACCAGCAGCCGTTGGCGCTAGAGTAGCGTGCTCGATTCGGTTATCGTAAAGGGTGATCGTCTCAAAATAATCGTGGATCAGGTACCGAAGAGAATCGGGAGTAGTCGCGCGTAGGCTATCCACCAAGTCGTTGGCCGTAGCGTAGGGAGGTTCCGTATTCCGGAAGCGCCGCTCAAAACGGGCCAGCGCAGCGTGAAAACGATCTTCCCCGATGGCCTGGGCCAAGCCGTGAAAAGCCAGAGCAGCCTTGCGGTAGTTGAGGTAATCCATATCATCCGTTAGTGGTGCTTCGACCAGGGGGACTTCGTTCCCTCGCCCAGCCCGAGCACGGAAGTACAGCTCCCGCCAGTTGCGGCGCATGGTCATGGCAAAATCCGGTCCGTAGGTTTTTTCTACCACCTTAATGGCCAGATAATCAGCCAGGCCTTCCGTAATGAAACGGCCACCGGGCACATTAGCCGGGTCTACCCGGTGGCCCCACCAGTAGTGTGCTACTTCGTGAGCACCAACGAAGAAAGGAATGTTGAAAACTTCGTTATTCTGGTGGTCAACGTCACAAAGCAGGTAATTCTCGGAGGTAGGGATCAAGTTACCATTCAGGGTAGCATGGCTGCCACCGTGGACGGGAAATTCCACCATTTTAAGGGTATCGTGGGTAAGTGGCCCGAATAAGTTCGTATTCAGCTGTAAGCTACTCCTGACGCCTTCCTGAAAGTGCTCCAAGCCGACTAAATGATCGGGGTGAGTGTGGAATTCCAGCGGGATAATGCCCTCTAGGTCAGTCGTCGTAACGTACTTACCAGAAAGCCAGGAGATGTCGTTTTGTATCAAGCCAGGAGCGACGTAACGGAAATAGCGACGGTCTCCTTCCTGCCAGGTGTCGGTCAAGGTACCCATCGATAATGCCCGTTGATTGGCACTGGTACTTACAGTAGTGGTGTACTGAATCCGGTCCATGCTATTGGTAGCGTTTTCGTAACCGAGTCGGGTACTGTCTCCGAAGGTTTTTTCCAGCGAAGGTGCTTGTTCGGGCAAATCGTATTCCGCCCGTTTGCCGGCATCGGTGAGGAAAGCTGCTCTAACCCCTAATCTTGGCAATAAGTGATGGCCAAGCAGGTAAGTTCCGTTAGTCTTCACCTGATCGTTGGCCCAAAGTGGGGCGTTAGGAGCATTGCGTACCTGAAAATTGATCGCTAAGGAATCCCCCATCGCTAAAGGAGCACGTAAGCGATACATACCTACCTGGATGTGTTCGTCTTGACTAATCGTCTCGTGGGGGTTGGGCAAAGTGTATTCAACGCGGTCTTTCAGACTGGTATTCACGATGATGGTGTCCAGCGGCCGGGCCAGTTTGTTCACGAACCAGAGGGTCCCCGTAGCGGTGAATCGCCGCTCCTCCGGAAAAATATCCAGGTCAATGTCCGCCCGCACGATGCGCGGCTGGGGTATACCCAGGTAAGCACCATAAAGCCGTTCGTTACGGGCTAGTGCCTCCTCGTACTGGGTATCCGAAATGGAAAAATCGGCCAGTACGTGATCGTGGTAGTAGAGCCCTGCACCGAGTGAGATAAAGGCGATACCTAAACCAAGTACTGGGGTACGTAAAGGCCTTGCTAATTTACCCCATGCCTGCATCCTGCGTTCGCGCCAAGTAAAAGTGTAGCCCCTTTGCCAGAAAGCCAAGGCAGCCAACAATAATAAGCCCCCAAAGAGCAACCAGTAGGCTTTATAGGCCAGGTAATGACCGAGTACATCGCCGTAGCCATTCCAAGCGGAATAAACAAAACCACCGAAGACCCGAGGCGTAGTGTTGAACTGCACCACGCCATCAGCGAGTAACGGCCAGTCCATAAATTTGCCAATTTCCGCCAGGGCACTAAAAGCAGAGCCGGTGACAATGAGGACGAAAAACCCGACGTAAAGATTCTTGAAAAAGGTATGGACAAAAGTGGCCATACAAGCCCAAATAGCGAAATGGACAAAGCTCAAGCCGAATAGGTCCAGCGCATAATGCCACAACTCCAGGCGGGTGTAGCCTTTACTAAGTTGAGTAAGCACTCCGGCAATAATAACCAGCAACAGTAAAAGTAGCTGCACCCGGAAAATGGCCAGTAGTCGACTGATCAGCAAGGCCCAATCTGGTGTCGGGCTCACGTCCACCAAATCTCCCATACGCGTCATCCGCCCGCGATGTGCGAGCACCCCGACGTAGAGAAAAGTGATCAAATTTACCGTCAAGCTAAAAATCAGCATCGGAATACGGAGCATCCGAGCGGTAGTCGGAAGCGTCTCGAAACCAAATTCAGGATTCATCTGGGCCTGCTGCAAGTAAACCGTTAGAAAGCCCACAATCAATAGGGCCAGAAAGGGATAGCTGAATACTATAGAGCGGAAATGGTGCGTAGCAAGTGCATAGATGGCTTTTGCACTAGTGGGGGGATGGAAAGATGCTACCACTGGGCGTAAAAGTGGAGCGGTAGTAAGACCAGAAGCATTGGGCAGCGTAGTTGTTTGGGGAGGAATTCTTCCCTTTTTACTGCTAGCATATTGGCCGAAGCTAAAGGCCCGGTAAGTATAGAGCGCCAACAGAAAAGTAAGCCCGAACCAAAGTAGGCGGTTAGCCAGAATGACGCCAGCAAATGGGAGCAAAAGCTCATTTCGCTCCGCCAGCGTGAATCCACGCATTACCTTTTTCACGGCAGTATCTCCGGTAGGATCCAATAGGGCAGCGACGGTTTGTAGGTCGGCGCTTTGTAGTAGTCCACCAACGATTGCCTGAGCGGCTACGAGAACGATCACGGCAATGAAGGCTAGGTAGATGTTCCGCGTTTTGATCACTACTAGGAAGACCAAGAGGCCAAAAAGTACCATATTGGGCAAAATGAACAGACCGTAAAGTTGGGCGTAGGCCGCCGGAGAAAATGGAGCAATTACCTCGGGAACAATACCTGGCATCATTGCACCAGTAGCGAAGCCTAAGCCGATCATTGCTACCACTACGAAGACAATCAGCATGGCACTACTAAACTTGGCCAGGAGGTAATCCCGTTTCTCAATCGGGAAGGCGTACAAGACGGTGTACATCTGGCTTTTATAGTCGCGGTGTAAGGCCGCCCCCACTACACTCGGTAGCAAGAAAAGCATCAGCATGCTCAGATAGCTCGTCATAAAATTGAGCCGAAAGGGTGAGTTCAGGACCTCCGAATTATCGCCTCCGGCGGCTTCGCTGGCCATGCCCCACATCACAATGAAGGAAACGGCTAGTAGCACCAGGGCAAATAGGTAGGGGATAGGTTGGCGGAGCCAGTGACGGAGTTCGGCGGTGAAAATGGTGGTGAACATGGTTGGTGTATTGGTGCTTTGGTCTTTTGGTACTTTTGGTACTTTCCCATTTTTAACTCCCTCTCCAGCAAAGCGGTACGGAGAGGGCGGGGGGAGAGGTAAAACACAAAAATGCCTAAGCGGCCAGGGTGGCGAAATAGACGTCTTCGAGGTTAGGAGTAACCGGTAGGAAACCGGGAACAGGTTCTTCTGCGAGAAGGCGGAGTCGGAGGGTATTGTCGCGATTGAAGTTAGCGGAGAGGACTTGGTGGCGGTCTTGGTAGTCCGTGAGTTCTGAGCGGGGAATATTGACAGTCCACAGTCTTTCTTCGAGCTCATTCGTGGCTGCTTCGGGAGTACAGTGTAACCGGAGTCGCCCCCGGTGGAGGATAGCCATATCAGTACATAGGTCTTTGATGTCTTCCACGATGTGGGTAGAAAAAATGACGATACTCTCCGTACTGATGTCGCGTAGGATATTGAGGAAGCGTTGCCGCTCGGCGGGATCGAGACCGGCGGTTGGTTCATCGACGATGATCAGTTTCGGATCATTGAGCAGCAGTTGGGCAATACCGAAGCGTTGCTTCATCCCTCCAGAATATCCACTAACGGCCTTGTGGCGGTGGCGGCTGAGGTTGGTGATGTCAAGGCAGTAGTCGATTAGTCTACGTCGTTCTCCTTTATTGCTGATGCCCTTTAATTGGGCTAGGTAGTCCAGGAGTCGATCAGCCGACTGGCGTGGGTACACCCCAAACTCTTGCGGCAAATAACCGAGGGTGCGGCGTAAGTCCATCGGGTTATTCAACACGTCAATTTCGCCGAAACTGATGCTCCCCGTATCCGGCTGTTGCAGGGTAGCGATGGTGCGCATAAGGGTAGATTTTCCCGCGCCGTTGGGACCAAGCAGGCCAAACATTCCCGTGGAAATACTCAGGCTCAAATCGTCAAGGGCCTTCGTGCCGTTGGGGTAAGTTTTACTCAGGTTTGAAATGGTGAGTTGCATGCGGAGATAAAATGGTGAAACAAAGGCAAAGGGGCTCCAGCCCCAGCGAGATCAAAGGGTAACCTACCCCTTGATCCGCCACAAACATCAGGGCGGCGGCGCGCGGGTGCTGGCAATGGATGATGAAAGCAAGCATTTTGCTGATCAACGTCTACCTAGCGTCCGTTGGCACTTTCATCATGGAAAAACAGACCTTCATCCGGAAAAGGGGATACCCCGAACAGCTATGGCCTTTATTTGGGGTATGGAAAAAATAGCTTCCAGCATAATCACTTACTGCTCCCGGCACTTTGCGTGGGTATTTCTCATGCCTATGCTGCTATTAAGTTATGCGCTTACGCAGGCAGCGGGAAGCGAGGCTGCGATCGTTTTTTTCCGCTTTCTGGGCAGCTTAAGTATGATTAGCGCTCCGGTACTAGTGTACGCTTTTCGCCGAGAGGCTTTCTCACTATTAGTACAACGGATGGCTCGGATAGCGGTCTTTGGCGTTTTTACCGGTAGTATGCTGGTCTACGGGCCGGAGATGCAACAACTGCCTTTTACCAACTACCTGCTCACTGTGGATAGTCTAGCCAACCAGCAGAGTATCCGCTTACTATTTGTACTATTTCTTCTTTCAGAAGGTTTATTATGGTGGAGCGATCGGCGAAAAGACCAACCCAATAGCTCGGAATGGCTCAAGCGGATTCCCCTCCACTGGGTAGCAGCGGGCCTGGTCTTGATCCTTTCGATCGGGATCGTGGTATCGAGTAATAGCTTTCAAGAAGCACAGGCGCAGTGGTCCGGGACGGAAACCGTCTTACATTTCTTCCTTTTGCTGGGGCAGATTTTTTTGGTTTACTACGCTTATTACGGCCTGTACTACCTCCATCACCATTTGCTTTTCCGAAAACTACTCCAGGAGCGAGGCATCATATTTTACCTGCTAGGAGTGGCGGCTCTATTGCTGGTTTTCACCCCTCTACACGCCGCACTCGCTTACACCCTACCTGCTATCCATGACTATCGCCTACACTCCGTAGGCATTAGTCGCACCATCTTTTCGGATGTTCATCTAGGCCTCAGCGCAAGTGTCCTCTTGTTTAGCTTACCCGTCATTGTTGTCCGGGAATGGTACCGCAAGGAGCAGGCCATTGTCTCTCTGCAAGCCGAGAAAACCACTACGGAACTCAACTTACTGAAAGAGCAGATCAACCCCCACTTCTTCTTCAATACCCTAAACAACCTTTATGCCATGATTCTCACCAATGAGGCAAAAACGCCGGACACCATCCTGCAGCTTTCCGAACTCATGCGTTACGTTATCTACCGAGGTAAGGAGGAAACGGTCACCCTAGGTGAAGAGAAGAAATACTTACAAGACTATCTAGAGTTACAATCGCTCCGGTTAAAAAAGCAGCTAGACCTCCGCTTTAGGGTGGAGATCGACGACGAAGGCCGGCGCATTGCTCCACTCTTACTCATCATCCTACTAGAGAATGCCTTCAAACACGGCATCGAACCCGCCGAAGAAGACTGCTTCCTCTACCTCACCCTCCGTGCGGATGACCAGGGCATCCATTTTTCCTGCCACAACTCCGTTGAAGTCCCCACTCCCCCCAACCACAGCCCGGGGCTCGGCCTGGCCAATCTCCGCCGCCGGCTGGACCTCCTCTACCCGAGTCAACATACCCTAGAATTGCAGCAAACTGCTCAAGATTTTACGGCAGCTCTTCATATTCAGTAGTCTGGTATACGCAATAGCTACCAGGCTACCAGACCAAAAGACCAAAATATGCGCGCCCTCATCATCGACGATGAACCCCTCGCCCACAAAGTTATTCTCAAGTACGCCGAAGACATTCCTTTTCTGGAGATCGTCGGTCAGTGTTATAAAGCTACCGAAGCTTACGCCCATCTGGCTAAAGGAGGGATTGAGTTGCTCTTTCTTGACATCAATATGCCCCGCCTCAAAGGCCTGGATTTTTTACGCACGTTAGAACACCCACCACGGGTTATTGTCACCTCCGCTTACGAGGAGTATGCCTTAGAAGGCTACGAGCTACGCGTAGTAGATTACCTGCTTAAGCCCTTCCGTTTCGAACGTTTTCTGCGGGCGGTCAATACGGTCCAGGCGAGCTTGCGAGCGCAACCAACTCACTTGGCACCTGCGGCTGCGCCCAAAAATAATGCTCCGGCACCCGCGAAAAAGGCCCGGCAACTCTTCGTAAAAGTGGATAAACGGCAACTTCAAATCGCTACGGAAGATATTTATTTATTGGAAAGCTACGGTAATTACGTTAAGATTTGGATCGGTGAAAAGTACCACCTTACACCACGAACACTCACTAGTTTTCGAGCAGAATTATCGAGTCCTTTCGCCCAAGTACACAAGTCTTTCATCGTAAATCGAAACTGGATCGATTACGTAGAAGGCGCCATGATCGTGCTCCGTGGCGGCAAAACGGTTCCGGTAGGTAAGAACTATCGTCAGCAAATCAGGAATTGGTTTGTCTAATCATTCATGCCTCAGCATTACCCCAGTTCCTAGCCCCTTAGCTCCTGGCCCTTAGCCATCGGCATTCCCCTTCCAAATTCACTTGTCCTGGCAAAAAACGGCAGTGTATCTTGCGCGCCCTAACTGAAGCTGATTAAGCTTATGAGCCAAAAACGTGCAGCCATTACCGGAGTACACGGTTACTTACCGGACTACATCCTGACCAACGAAGAACTTGCTACTATTGTCGACACCAATGACGAGTGGATCACCACCCGAACGGGCATCAAGGAACGACACATCCTTAAAGGGGAGGGGCAGGGCACCTCGGTCATGGCCGTTGAAGCCATTAAAGGCCTATTAGAAAAAACGAATACCGATCCATTAGACATCGACCTGGTGATCTGTGCTACGGTAACCGGTGATTCCATCTTTCCGGACACCGCCAACATTGCCGCCTACAAAACAGGCATGAAAAATGCGTTTGGCTTTGACGTAAACGCCGCCTGCAGTGGGTTCCTCTACGCCTTATCGGTAGGAGC
>JBCDGT010000052.1:0-9558 GCA_038750915.1 Bacteroidota bacterium | reverse complement strand
TAATAATTTCTGACGGGCTTCTTTCGACTTATGGACCAGCCACCTTTACAATACCCACTTCACTATGGTAATTAAACCAACTATGGCCGATGCGGCTATAGCTACGGCCATAAAAATGCAACCAACCATAAAAAGGCCATCTAGCTTCGACTTAGGCCGATTATGTTTTGGGCCATTACGGGAAGAATAATACCTTGGAACGTAGCCATTCGAAGTGGCACTTTCGCTTTCTAAGGCTCTAGATATCTCCATAACGTCTTCTGGTAACTTATCTACATCTCCTTTAAATTTTAGTACGGTTAAAATCCTGGTAGCAGAATTGCCATTGTTGTCGGAAAATGCCTTGATGGGTATAGATTTTCTTGGAGATCTTTTTGTCAGAAACCAATATTCTCCTGCTTTTTCGAGCCAGTTGATCGAATAATAAAGTTCTCCAAGCTTTTCTCGATACAGCGTTTCATTCGGGTCATTACCTAATAGTCCTTCTAGTCTTGATCTGGCTTTTGAGATTAATCCTGCTTCAATTTCACGGTCAATTTGCTCAATTTTGTCAGGATTAACAGCCATTTTGAAGGATTATGCCACTAGTCGGACCTCAAAGAACTTGTTTGCTAAGTGTTCAATATTTAACGGTTTTCAAGTGAAAGGGAGGTTTAAACTGTTAGTGATGAGGTCGTCTAGTCTGAAAGTGCTAGTTCTAAATGATTCGGACCAGAAGGCCTACAGTCATCTGCTTATTTCTTCCCCTTCTCTTTCTTTACCTCTTCAGTTGCTTCCAGTAGTTCCTGAGTAGCTTTTTTTAGCTCTTCTACGTTTTCATTCACTTCTTTCTGCGGGGTTTCTTCCGTTTTCTTCTTGCTTCCGCCTCTGCGACTGCGCTTTCGTGGCGCCTTTTCGGCCGCCTCTTTGGCTTCCGCCTTGGCTTTTTCCGCCAGCACGGCCTTGGCTTCTGCTGCGGCTTCTTCATCTACCTCGGAGGCAGCCTGTTTGGCGGGGAAGGGCTCTTTGCTGAAGATGAGTTTATCTTCGGAGCCGATGTCCGTATAGATGGTATCTCCCGCTAAGAAGTTACCGGCGATGAGGTCTTTGGAGAGCTCGTCAGCTAGGTCGGCTTGCAACACTCGTTTCATGGGGCGGGCGCCGAATTGAGGATCGTACCCTCGCTCGGCGAGCCAGTCGAGGGCGCGATCGCTGATCTTGATCACCATGCCCTGGCGTGCCAGCATCTTTTCCGTTTTGCGCAACAACAGACGAGCAATTTTCTTGATCTCCTCACGAGTGAGTGGCAAGAACATGATGCGCTCATCGATCCGGTTAAGAAATTCTGGGCGTAGCTCGTCTTTGAGGGTGTCGAATACTTCCTCTTTAGTGGTAGCAATAATGTCTCCACGGTGCTCGGGACCAACGCTGGCGAGGTCTTCGAAGTTTTCCAGGATTTTATCTGCCCCCATGTTGGAGGTCATGATGATGATGGTATTCTTGAAGTTGGCCACGCGGCCACGGTTGTCGGTCAGTCGGCCATCATCCAGCACCTGAAGGAGGATGTTGAAAGTGTCCGGGTGGGCTTTTTCGATCTCATCCAGCAAGACGATGGAATATGGGCGTTGGCGAACCGCTTCGGTCAGTTGGCCACCTTCGTCGTAGCCTACGTATCCAGGAGGGGCTCCGACTAGTCGGCTTACCGTGTGGCGCTCCTGGTATTCGCTCATGTCGATTCTGGTGATCGCCTTTTCATCGTTGAAAAGTACTTCCGCGAGGGCTTTTGCCAATTCTGTCTTACCCACCCCGGTAGGTCCGAGGAAAATGAAGGAGCCAATGGGACGATTCTCATCCTGCAAGCCGGCGCGGCTGCGCCGCACGGCGTCGGAAACGGCCCGTACCGCTTCGTCCTGTCCGATGAGCCGTTTATGGAGCTCGTCTTCTAGTTTGAGGAGTTTCTCGCGCTCGCTTTGGAGCATGCGCTGTACGGGAATGCCCGTCCAACGGCCGACTACTTCGGCGATGTCGTTAGCGGTTACTTCTTCATTGGTAAAGCGCTTTTCGTCGGGAAGCTCTTCTAATTCTTTATCGGCTATTTCGATCTGTTTTTGGAGGTCCGCCAGCTGCCCGTAACGAATTTTAGCTACGGTTTCGAAGTCGCTGGCTCGCTCGGCTTTCTCGGCCTGCAACTCCAGTTCTTCCATCTGTTTTTTTAGGTTCTGGCTATTATCCACCAAATCCTTTTCGTTGCGCCAGCGTGCGCGCAGAGAATCGCGTTTTTCCCGAGCATTCGCGATTTGCTCCTCGATGATCTTCAGCTTCGGTGCACTTTTTTCTCGCTTGATGGCTTCTCGTTCGATTTCTAGCTGCCGGACTTTACGGTCAGCCTCATCGATTTCTTCGGGCACAGAATCGAGTTCCAGTCGGAGACGAGAAGCTGCCTCATCCATCAGGTCGATGGCTTTATCGGGTAGATAGCGATCGCTGATGTAACGGTTACTGAGTTCGGCGGCGGCTACCAAAGCTTCGTCCAGGATTTCGATTTTATGATATACTTCGTAGCGCTCCTGCAGGCCGCGTAGAATGGAAATGGTGTCTTCTACGCTTGGTTCTTCAATGCGCACCGTTTGGAATCGCCGCACTAAGGCCTTGTCTTTCTCGAAATACTTCTGGTATTCGTCGAGGGTCGTTGCGCCGATAGTCCGCAAATCGCCACGGGCTAGGGCGGGTTTTAAGATATTGGCAGCATCCATGGCTCCGTTGCCACCGCCAGCTCCGATAAGGGTATGGATTTCATCGACAAAGAGGATGTAACGACCATTACTTTCGTTCACCTCTTTGATGATGCCCTTCAGTCGTTCTTCGAAGTCTCCTTTGTACTTCGCTCCCGCTAGCATCCCTGCAATATCGAGTACGAAGATGCGCTTTTCACGTAGGCTCTCAGGGACGTCCCCTTTCACTATCCGCCAGGCAATACCTTCCACGATCGCCGTTTTTCCAACGCCGGGTTCACCAATTAAAAGCGGGTTGTTTTTCTTACGCCGACTCAAAATTTGTAGTAGGCGCCGAATCTCTTCGTCGCGGCCTACGATAGGGTCTAGCTCGCCGTTTTCTGCCCGTTCATTGAGGTTGATGGTAAACTTCTCCAGGAGATTGTAAGTATTATCAGCTCCTGGGTCATTAACAGTTTTCCCTTTGCGTAATTCCTGGATGGCAGCACGAATACCATCATTGGTAGCTCCCAGCTCTTTCATGATCCTAGCGCCTTTGTCGCTGGCACCCTGGATGATACCGAGTAGCATCAATTCGATACTGATGTACTGGTCACCGAAATCTTTGAGCATTTTCTTTGCTCGACTTAGGGCGCGATTTGCATCGTTGGTGAGGTACTGCTTAGTGGCTCCCTTTACTTTGGGGTAATCAACCAACACCTCTTTGATCTCCCGGCTGACGGCTTCGGTATTAAGACCTACCTTTTTGAAGATAAAATCGGCGACGCTTTCGTCTACCGTAATAATGCCGGCTAAAAGGTGAGGAGTGTCAACTTGTTGTTGGTCCATCTCCTTCGCGATCTTCTGCGCCTGGATGATGGCTTCCTGTGCTTTCGTAGTAAAATTTTCGTAAGTCATGAGGGTGAAGATATGAGAGAATGCTGAATGAAAGAACCGAGGAATGACCGAACAAGAATAATTATCGACCAAGAGCTTGCCTGAGGGATTTTCCGGAACGTTTTCTACAGCTCAAAACTAAGCCCAAACCAGGCCCAGGTATGGGACCATCCTCCCGCAAATTCTTTGCCAAGGTAGGCCAAGCCGGCACTGCCCCGCCAACCATCATAGTGAAGGCTTCCCTTTAGCTGGAGTTGTCCGACTATCCTGCGGGGCTGGATGACGCCACGATAGCGCTCATCCCGATTAAACAAGCCTCCACTTAAGGTAGCGTCGTAGCCGACCAACCTGAGGTCAGATTGTAAACCGAGGCGGAGAAATCTGCGGGGAGAAAAAGTCAATAGATTGCTGCTTAGGACAAAACCACCACTAACATCGGTATACAAGGTTCCTGCTCTGATGGTAAATGAAGGGGCTGCAATGAGTCGGCCGATTATGGGAAATTCTTGCCGCAAACTGAACTGATAGTTCAAGATTATATCGGGCTTAACCTCGTGGACCCAGCCAGGGATCGGATCCGCAAAATTGACCAATTCATGAAAAGCATTCTGCATCCTTCCTCCACCGGAGTACTTACCAAGCACCCCGCAGGTCCAGACATTTTCTATGCGTAAGCCTAAGGTGCCACTGCGGTAGATTTTGCCTTGGGAAAGGATGAGGTAACTGGCAAAAGGCCGATCGTTTAATTGCAGTTTGGCAGAATCGATCGCACTCGGTGTGTATAAGTGGTGGTTGATTCGCCAGTAGTTGGTAATCCGTTCTTCTAAACCAGGTAATATCGAACTACCTACGACCTTGGTTACGCCATACTCAAACTGCATACCACTAGTGAAATAGCGGTCCGTTTTTGCGGGAAGATAAAAGACGTCATTGGCTACTACTCCCGAAAAGTAGCGGGCCAAGGTGGGCTGTTGCGCACCGAGGCCGAAAGGTGAAAGGAAGTATAATAGCCCGACGCAAATACACGTTCGGTTCATTTTTCTATAACTGGGGCCTTGGAGAAGGGATGATCAAAGCCCAAATAGGGAGACGTTTAAATCGCTACTAAATATACGGGCTATCAACTAAAAACAGTTTCGTTAAAATTATATGTGTTGCGGTTTTGCTTATTCTCGAACTAATCTATTGGCCTTGTTGGCCCGCTACTGGGCGCCTGCACCTGCGGTAGCGCCCGTATTTTCACTACTTCAGCACCTAACTTCGAATTAGTAGCCCTTCGTGTCGCCAACTAACCCTTTTTACCTTCGTGGTGTTATTCACAGGAGACTAGTAACTAATCCAAATACAGAATGCGCCACTTCTTTCTCTTTGTATTTTTATTCACTACAACTGCACTTTTCGCCCAAACCAAAGCCTTTACCTTAGAAGATATCTGGCAGAACTATACTTTTTTGGGAGAAAGAGTAAGCGGATTTAATTTCTTACAAGACGGACGATCCTTTACCCGTCTCGAGCAAAACCAGATCAATAAATACGACCTGAAAACTGGTAACCGGACGGGCGTCCTACTTAAGGCCGTCGACCTGCCCGAAGAAGAAGGTTTTGCGGGAAGAATCGACAGCTACACCTTTAGTGCTGACGAAAAGAAACTACTGCTCAGTAACCAATCGGAGCAACTATTTCGCCGGAGCTCTCAGTCGTATTTCTTCGTTTACGACTTGGAAACGAAAGAACTCACACCGGTGTACCCTGAGAAAAAGCATCGTCTGGCAACCCTTGATCCTACTGGCCAACGGGTCGCGTTTGTGGTTGATAATAATGTGTGGGTCAAAGAGCTGGTCAGCGGTGCGCTTACGCAAGTGACCAAAGACGGGAAAACCAATGAGATTATCAATGGTGCTGCCGACTGGGTGTACGAGGAAGAGTTTAGCTTCAGTCGGGCTATTCACTGGAGCCCCGATGGTAGCTACTTGGCTTATCTGAAGTTTGATGAGACGAAGGTGCTGGAGTTTACCTACACGGACTTCCACAACGACATGTACCCTGAGTACAACACCTTTAAATACCCTAAAGTAGGAGAGGAAAACAGCACGGTTAGTCTTCATGCATATGCAGTCTCCAGCGGAAAAACTAAGGACTTGCTGACCGTCAATAATAGCTCTGAAGACAAATGGCACTACCTCCCCAGGGTGCAATGGACGACTGAGGGCGATCAGTTGACCGCCCAGCGTATGAACCGTCACCAGAATGAGTTGGAGTTACTACTGTTTGATTTGGGCGAAGATCACCAGTCTACCTTACTGCAAGAAAGCAATAAGTACTACGTTGATGTTCACGACAACCTTACCTTCTTAGAGGGCGGCAAAGAATTCATCTGGACCAGCGAAGAAAGTGGTTTTAACCACGTCTACCTTTACGACATGGCAAAGGGGGAGCCCGTACAAATTACGAGTGGCGACTGGGAAGTAACGAATTTCTACGGCCTCCACGACGGCCGGGTTTACTTCCAGGCAGCTAAGAATAGCCCGATGCGGCGGGAGATCTACACGAAAAGTTTGCGCGGTCGGGACTTACCCCGTCCACTTGCGGCGGAACCTGGAGTTAGCAGTGCCCAATTTTCGGACACTTACGATTACTTCGTCCTTACGCATTCCACCATCAATCAGCCCAATCAGGTGACGGTAATGAACGGTAAAGGCGAGCCAGTGCGGATGATCGTCGATAATATGGACCTCCAAAAGAAGCTTAGCCGGCGCAACTTTCAGCCCGTCGAGTTTTTCGATTTTACCACTGATGAAGGAACCACCTTGAATGGCTACATGATTAAGCCGGCTAACATGGAGACGAGTAAAGAGTACCCCTTACTGATGCACGTCTACGGCGGGCCGGGCAGCCAGCAGGTAATGGACAACTGGCGAGGACAGAATATGGCTTGGTTTCAATTACTTGTACAGCATGGTTTCGTCGTTGCTGTAGTCGATAATCGAGGTACTGGCGCTCGTGGCGAGGAGATGAAGAAACAGACCTACCTCGAGCTTGGCAAACAAGAAACGGAAGACCAAATTGCTGCTGCTAAATACTTAGGTAAGCTCGACTATATTGATGCAGAAAAGATCGGCATCTTCGGTTGGTCTTACGGCGGCTTCATGGCGCTTCACTGCATCTTACAGGGGAGTGATGTTTTTGCAGCAGCCATCTCCGTAGCGCCAGTGACAAACTGGAAATGGTACGACACCATTTACACCGAGAGATACATGCGTACTTACGCGGAAAATAAGGATGGCTACGATAAGAATAGCCCGATTCATTACGCCGATAAACTAAAGGGAGACTTACTGTTGGTCCATGGGATGGGTGATGACAACGTTCATTTTCAGCATACCGCAGAGATGGCTAATGCCCTGATCATGAACAACAAGCAGTTCGATACTTACTTCTACCCCAACCGCAACCATGGCATCTATGGTGGCCCTACTCGCCTGCATCTCTACACCAAGATGACTGACTTCCTGCTTGAGAGCATTGGCCCCACGGCAGCGGCTAGTATGGGCGAACTCGAAATTATCCCAGGAGATAATTAATTAAAGAAAGAGCGAACAATCACTAAAAATCTCGGTTAGGCCGATATCTACAGTTAAAGTTCTGACCTTTTGGGGGCCTCACCAATAATTGGTGGGCCCTTTTTTTGTCGATTCCCTAGGCCAACGCCGTTCGCGCAGCGTAGCCATAGTGACGTACGCCTTCGGTTTCGTCGCGTTCTTCGTGGATATCGGCCAGGAAGAAACCGCCTTCGTCGTGGGTGGCTACGTTCTCAGTCAGGGTGCCACGATGCAGTTGTTCGTAGGTTGGGTAGTCAATGGCTTCACGGTGATCAAGGCGGAGGGCTAGGTCGAAGCCGGTCACCATTTCTCTCCAGTTGGGTTGGAGGGTAGCTGCGAATACCTTTGATTTAGAGCCGCTGCCGTAGGCGAAAATACAGATGGATTGTCCGGCGGGATCTTCTTCTTGCTCGAGCAGATACTCCAAGGTACTGATCAGGCTCAGGAATACACTACCTGCGTAAAGATTACCTACCCTAGAACTGGCCCACTCTCCCGGAGCAATGCGTTGATTGACGAAGCTTCTGTAGTCAGCACTCTTAGTTACTAGGCGGAGGAATTCACCACATTTCGTGATGTATTCTTCGCGGTTTTCGTAGTCATCTGCGCAGGGTACCTCCAGCTCATTACGGAGGATAAACTCTACCCAATCGCCGCTTGCTTTCAGTTCTTCCATGAAGATCTCTGAGAACATGCGCCGGGCCTGGAAGGCGTAGGGGAGGTGGAAGACGAGGTAGCTGAAGTCTTTTAGTAATTCACCGGGCTGTTGGCCGCTACGTCGGCGGTAATCCGTAAGTGCCTCCCGAATCCGTGCTTGGTAGGCTTGGTTGCTGTAAGGGCCGTCGAATACCGGCGTCTGTTTGTGGAGGGTGAGGTGGCATTCGTTGCAATCAAGGATACCGTTGACGGATAGGCCTTCGGACAATTGCTGCTCCAGTTGGTCGAGGTTGATGTCTTCTGCAGATACGTCTGGTAACAGGTTAAGTACTTCCTGAATGATTTCCCGCTTGCTGACCTTACGTTGTGGCTTGAAGAAATCGTGAGCCGGCCGGGTAGCTACTCCGAAATCGGGGTCGATGCGCAGCAGCCGTGGGTGTTGTTTTACCACCATGGCCACGGCTCCGGCGCCCTGGGTATACTCGCCGGCGCTGTCCATTTCGTACTTGGCTTCGTCGCTGGCGACTACTATACCCACTCGGCCTTCCTTGGCGGCGGCCCACTCCAGGCTGTTTTGGAGGGCATCGACGGCGCCGATGCAGGCGAAGGTAAGATCCACGACGTCGCAGTGTAGAAAACAGTTGGGGCCGTAGACGTCGGCGAAATGATCCTGAAGCATATCCAGCACGTAGGTGGCCGTAGGTTTGGCACCATCCAGGGCGCTTTCCGTTCCGAGGTAGAGACGGCCGATACTTGCTGGTTCGAGGTCGTTTTTGTGCATTAAGTCCAGCACGGCATTAGCGGCCATGGTGGCGGAATCTTCGCGGGCATCGGTGACGGCCATCTCCAGAAGGCCGAGGCCTTTACTGAGCTTGTCGAAATTAAGGTTTCGGGCTTGCGCCAGGCTTTCGATGGGCAAAAATAACTGGGGAATGTAAACGGCAAGATCATCAATACCGACGGAGGGAGCGCTCATAGCGGGGTACGTTCGTTAGGTCCACAAAACGCCCTTACCTGCTTTCGGTTTAGGAAAATCGGAGCAAACTAGTTTGATAACAGGGATAGAATTTCGGAATGTACGACGGCTAAGTTACTGCTTTGTACACCGCTGCTGCTCGCACTGCTTGAGGTATTCGACCACCATGGCGGGCACTAGATCGCCAACAAGACTGTGCCCACAGCCACGCGTAGTTGCTAGGGTGGAGCCGGTCCAGTTTTTGTGCATGCGTTTAGCTCCGTGGAAGGGAGCAACATCGTCTTCTTCATCGTGTAGGATGAGGCCGGGGACGTCTACATCTTTGACAAAGTCAGTAAAGCGAATATCGGAAAAGCGCCGGGCCAGCTTGCGGTGCAAACGGTGTTCTATGCCGTACTTCACCCGGTCGTTGGCACCGACCAGCTCACAGAATTTATCGACAAAATCTTCCAGCTCTCCCGGGACGGCCATACTCACAATGTGCCGGGGCCGAAAGGCGAACTCAGCACGAGAGCAATAATAAATAGCGGCCATTCCGCCACCGGAATGACCGATCCAGTAATCCTGCGCTCCTCCCCGGTGGCGGAAATAAGCGTCGAGGATTTCAGTGTAGACGAAAACGTTGAATTTCTTACCACTGCTTTTGCCGTGGGCGGGGGCATCAATGGCATAAATATCGAAGCCAGCTTCCTTGAGCGGTTCGAAGAGGGCGTACCAACGAGCCGTAGAGCTCTCCCAG
>JBCDGT010000051.1:0-9590 GCA_038750915.1 Bacteroidota bacterium | reverse complement strand
TCACGCAGACTCTTGCGAAAGGCCAGTTGGCCGTTGAGATTCAAGGCATTATATTTGTCTGGATATGCTCGGCTTTACCTATTATCAACAGCTGGAAGAAATGGACTGTGGCGCGGCTTGCCTGCGCATGGTCGCTCGTCATTACGGCCGGTACTATAGCCTGGAGCATCTACGGGAAAAAACCAGGATTAGCCGGGAGGGCGTCAGCCTACTCGGCATCAGCGAAGGCGCGGAAAGTATTGGTTTACAGACACTTGCCCTTCCCGTCAATTTAGACCAGCTAGAAAAGGAAATTCCTCTGCCTTGCATCCTTCCCTGGAATGAGGAACATTTCGTGGTCCTTCACCGTACCCGTAAAGGCCGGTTTTACATTGCCGATCCCGACCCCGCCATCGGCAAACTAGAGTTGGGTCGTAGCGATTTATTGCGGCACTGGGCTACCATCCGCAAGGAGGGAGAACGCCCCGTGGGTAACGTCTTAGTGCTGGAAACTAGCCCCGACTTCTTCGCTAAAGACCGGGAAGGCATCGATAAAAGCAGTTGGCGCTACGTCCTGGATTATTTCAGCAACTATAGTACCATGCTCTGGCAGTTCGGTGCCGGTTTGTTACTGGCCAGTATGCTGCAGATTCTGCTGCCTTTCTTGTTGAAGAACATGGTGGACTTTGGTATCGTCCACGATGACTACAACTTCGTCGTCTTGGTGGTAATTGCGCAAGGCGTTCTTTTGCTATCAGTTACGCTGCTGGGTGCCCTACGCCGTTACATTATGCTACACATTGGTGGGCGTGTAAACGTGAGCTTGGTGAGCGATTACATCCGTAAACTCACCCGGCTTCCCCTAGAGTTTTTCGATAGCCGAAGTCGTGGAGACTTGTTGCAGCGAATCAACGATCACGAGCGCCTCCAGAACTTCCTTACGGGATCTAGCCTAACGCGGGTTTTCAGCCTTTTCCACTTTATCGCCTTCTCCATCGTATTAGCATTATGGAGTACTTCCTTGTTTTTGATCTTTTTGGCAGGTACCGCCATCAATATCATCTGGGTGGCCTGGCAAGAGGGGCGCAAGCGGGACCTAGACTTCAAACTCTTTGAACAAAGCGCCGCCGGCAAAGAGCAGTTGATGGAGATCATCGACGGAATGCAGGAAATTAAGCAAGGCAACGCGGCCCGCCAGAAGCGCTGGGCCTGGGAACGCCAACGTTCCGGTCTTTACCGCACTCGTCTACGACTGGACAATATCGATCAGTGGCAACGTACCGGTGGCTCGGCCATCACCCAGATCAAAAACCTATTGATCACCCTAGTAGCCGCTGCTGCGGTATTGCGGGGTGACCTGACCTTAGGCACTCTGGTTGCAATACACTACATCCTGGCGCAGCTAGACAGCCCAATTGATGATTTCACTGAATTCGCTCGTGGTTACCGGGAAAGTATGATCAGCCTGGAGCGGATGAACGAGATTCATAATAAAGCCGACGAGCAGGAGCGTAGCCACCGGCTAAGTATCGTTCCTGGAGATGGCAGCTTACGGCTCAATGAGGTAAACTTCCACTACAATCTGCCCAATGCCCCCATAGTATTACGGGGCATCAACGCCGTTATTCCTGCTGGAAAGACGACGGCCATTGTCGGGACCTCTGGTAGTGGAAAGTCCACCCTATTAAAGCTGCTGCAAGGTTTTTACCAACCAACGGAAGGAGAAATCCTGTTGGGAGGCACTAACCTGAGCACCATCGATAGAACTTTCTGGCGTTCCGTTTCCGGAGTAGTATCTCAGGATGGCTATATCTTCAGTGATACCATTGCCCGCAACATTGCACTTGGAGAAGAGTACATTGATCAGGCCAAAATGCTTAAGGCCGTAAAGATTGCGCAAATCGAACGGTTCATCGATCGCTTACCCAATGGATACGGCACCGTAATCGGAGAAGCCGGTGTTGGCCTCAGCCGCGGACAACAGCAACGTCTGCTCATTGCCCGCGCGCTTTACCACCAGCCTAAGTATCTATTCCTAGATGAGGCCACTACCGGCCTTAATGCCTTTACGGAAGTCACCATCATGGATGACCTTTTCGATTACATGAAGGATACCACCATCATCATCGTTGCTCACCGTTACACCACTTTCGAAAGGGCCGATCACATTATCGTGGTTAATGACGGAGTGATCGTCGAGCAAGGCAGTCACCGGGAGTTGATGGAGGGCCGGTCCAACTATTTCCGCCTCGTCCGCAACCAAACCTTACTCGGTAACTAATGTCTGCCGAATACCAACACAGCCATAATTACGACCTCCGGAGCCAGGATATGGAAGAAATCTTGGCCACCAGGCCCTCCTGGCCCGTACGTTGGGGAACCGTCATTCTACTGGTGGTAATGGTAGCACTGGTGGTAATGGCCTCGGTCTATACCTACCCCGATATCGTTACCGGAGAAATCACCCTCACCACCATTGACCCTCCCCGTCCCTTACGGGCAAGGCAAGATTTCAACGTAGATCGAATGGAAGTGGAGGGAGGCGACTCCGTGGCCGCCGCTCAGGTATTACTAGTGGCTAAGACCCTAGCCGACTTTGTGGATGTCTCCAGCCTCGATACCAAGCTATTTATGCCCGGCGACGAATCCATCGAGGGGCTGGCCAAATTCAACATTCCCTCTAACTGGAATCTTGGGGAGATTCAGGAAGCCGCCTACGACTTTCAGGAAAAACAAAAGATTTACAATAACCTCCGGGAACGCAGTCTCGATGATCTCAGCACTCGCGATCTACAAAACCGAATAGCCGCTCAAGAACGCTACATTCGTCGCCAGCGGAACGCCCAGGGAGAACTGGAAGACCGCGTCATTCGTTTTCGGGATCGCCTAAACCGCGAAGAACAACTTGCCGCCGACGGGATCGATAACCGCGACCAACTCGTCACGGCCCAACGCGACCTTGAAGTAGCTGAAGACAATCTCCAACGGAGTAGGGCCGACGTCCACGCCGCCAGCTTCGATATCGAGTTAATGCGTAACCAGATCGAGAGTTACCGAAGCGGCCGCTCCGGGACCTTGAGCCAAGCCGCCATCGAGCTCCGCAACAGCTACGATGCCCTGCGTGCCGCCGTATCTCAGTGGATGCAGAACTACACCATCATGAGCCCAGTCAAAGGGGTCGTATTGCTAGACCGAGAAATCCGGCCAAACGCCTATATCCTGAGAGGGGATGAGGTAGCCACAGTCATCCCCGCGAATGCCGGTGATATGATCGGTCGTATCGACCTCCCGGTCAAAGGCAGTGGTGCCGTAGCCGAAGGGCAAAAAGTGATGGTTCGCTTTGCCAGTTATCCTCACCTAGAGTATGGCTCGGTAGAAGGTCGGGTAATTAAAAAGGGAAAACTGGAAAGTAAGGAGAGCATTACCGTAGAGGTAGAATTCCCAAATCAACTCCTTACTACCACCGGCAACCGTTTGGAAGCCGGCCCCCGGATGGTCGGCCAAGCCAGTATTATTACGGAGGAAAAGCCCCTTCTAAAACGTTTCTTAGATCGTTTTTAAGCTGCCGACACCTGCTTTACCAAACCTTCTTCGCGTTAGCTTGAATGCAAGGATTAAGAATAGTAGGCGCCTAGCGTTTCTTAGTGACTCCGCAGACTCCACATGCATATTTTCCTTCGCAGTATTTCTTGTTGGGCGCGGCCGCAGGTGCAAAGGCCCCTAACAGCACCAGAGGTGCTGTCCCCCCAAGGGGAAGTATGTATAAGCAAGGCAGATCTTACAAAGCGATATACCTTAGCTTAATGAAGCCTTACTTCCTGCTCTGTGCACTTCTAATGTCCATCATCAGCTGTCGTTTCGGTGATTCCAATGAGGTTGCACCAACGCCGACCAAAAGAATCCAACCGTGGCAAGACAATCCCCGCTACTGGGCCTGGGAAGGCGAAGACCCCGTTTTACTCCTCGGTGCGGGCAGCAATGACAACCTCTTCCAATCCGCAAATTACTACCAAGAATTGGGTGCTTTAGCTAAAGCAGGTGGGAACTACATTCGCTGTACCATGAGTTCTCGGGACGAAGGAGATCGCTGGCCATTCGCTAGGAATCCTGCAACTGGTCAATACGACCTAAGCAATTTCGACAGCACCTATTGGGCCAATTTCGCTGGACTACTAGCCCGTGCAGCCGAACTGGATATCGTCGTGCAAGTTGAGATTTGGGATCGCTTCGATTACAGTCGGTCTCCCTGGCAACTCAACCCCTTCAACCCGCTCAACAATCCAACATTTCCCATCGGGGGAGACAGCTTAATGAGCAGTGTTTACCCCCTTCACCCTTCAAGTGACGTACAGCCTTTCTTCCATACCATGGCTGGCCTCCCATTGTACCGTCCGGAACTGGAGGCGCTTCGTAGCTACCAGGAAGGCTTAGTCGACCAACTCCTTGCCATCAGTCTCCCCTACGGAAACGTCCTTTACTGCATCAATAACGAAACTAGTACGCCACCGGCCTGGGGACACTACTGGGCGGATTACGTCCATCAAAAAGCCAGGGAAGACGGTAAGCGAGTGTACGTAACGGACATGTTTGATAATTTTTACCGGCCCCAGCAATGCCATGATTGCCTAGCGGCCATCCAGGATACTACCCACTATGATTTCATCGACATCAGCCAGGTTAATGGTCGACATTTTCAGCGTAACCACTGGGATACCGTGAACCTAGTCTTGTCTTTGGCCAAAGCCGCACCAGCTCGGCCAGCTAATTGTACTAAAGTTTACGGTGGAGGAAATAGCGGTTGGGGTTCCGGCACTAACGCCGATGGCATCGCTCGTTTCAATCGAGACCTACTCGCGGGTGTCGCTTCCGTAAGACACCACCGCCCGCCCTACGGAAATGGTTTTAGCGGAGCAGCCCTTTCCAGTATTCGCGCTGCGCGCACCATCGAAAAACGAATTAAATTTTGGGACCTTCAACCCGCTCAGGAAGTACTCGTCGGGCCCCCAAAGGATATTTACGCGGCAAAAGACAAAAAGGGAAACATTCTCATTTATTTACCCACCGCCGGGGAAGTAATCGTGCGACCAGGTTTGAAAAAACAAGTTCCCATTAAGTTTACGGTCATTGGTTATCTGGGTACCCAACGTTCGGAGACCTTGCAACCACCTTATCAGGAGGAATTCCGTCTCTTTACCGAGGAAGAGCGTGGGGGATGGATGCTGTTGGAGCTACTGGAGGAAACCTTATAGAACTTTTGCACTTTTGAAATCTTCAGCGTGTATTATCGGCACAGCTTTTGTCTATAAAACCACCTCCCTTACTGACACATAGGCCGTTGCTCGTCCGCCGGCAATTCCTTTCCCTAGGATGCCCTTTACGATCAGTTTGCGGAAGTAATACGCTTATTCTCCGCAAAATTTGCGGAGATAGCAGGCACTAAGCCAGTAAATGTTTAACCGCCCAGCTTATTCCGTATCCTTTTTCCGAATAAGCTCCTCTAAATCAACGGCAACTACCCCACTTTTGGCGATAACTTGTGCACCCGCCAGATTCGCCAATTTAGCCACCTCACTAAGTGGCATGCCAGCCGCTAACCCGCAGGCGGCCACGCTGATCACCGTGTCACCAGCGCCGGAGACATCCGCTACACTACGGGCATTGGTGGGATAAATGGTGGAAGTGCGCCCATCGTGTACATAAATGCCGTGTTCACTGAGGGTGATCATAACGGCGGCGCACCGCAAGCGGTCAAAAATGACGGCGGCGGCTAGGTCAAGGCTTTCTTGATTAGGGAGCACTGGAAAATCCAGTTGTTGCTGGATTTCCCGGAGGTTAGGTTTGAAGAGGCCTACGTGTTGATAAGCCCAAAAATTATGATCCTTAGGATCAACCACGGAACTGATGGAAAAGCGCTCGCGTAGTTCAAGTAGTTGTTCAATTACCGGAGTACTCAATACGCCCTTATTGTAATCTTGTAGGAGCATGAGGTCTGCCGGTTGGGTCTCCAACATGGCTTCAATTGCTCCTAGCATAGCACCTGCGGGAGCGCCCGCAAATGGGTGGGTATCTTCTCGATCTACCCGAATCAGCTGCTGCTTTTGGGCTACCAATCGAGTTTTAACCGTGGTTACACGGGAAGGATCGGTGACGATAAACTCATCCGTTAATCCATTTTCCGCGAGGAGTTTCCGAAATAACTCCCCGTTGACATCACCACCAATTGTCCCAGCCAATAAAGGTGTAGCCCCCAGGGCCTTTACGTTGAGGGCTACGTTGGCCGCTCCGCCCAGCCGGTTATCTTCTTTACCTAGTCGCATCACCGGAACTGGCGCTTCGGGGCTGATCCGTTCCACCCGGCCGTCCAGGTAGCGGTCAATCATTACGTCGCCAACGACAAGGATGCGGAGGGAGGAGAAGTCCATGGTTGGGAACTGGGAGCTAGGAACTGGGAACTGGGCGACTAGTTCCCAGTTCCTAGTTCCTAAAATCCCTAGGCGAACACCTCCGTTCCTGCGAAGTGGAAGCTGCCTTCAATGGCGGCGTTCTCATCGCTGTCGGAACCATGAACGGCGTTTTCGCCAATGCTAGTAGCGTACTTGGCTCGAATGGTGCCTACGGCGGCTTCTTGAGGATTCGTAGCCCCGATCAGGGTGCGAAAATCAGCAACGGCGTTATCTTTTTCGAGGATGGCGGCAACGATTGGGCCGCTGCTCATGAAGTCTACCAGCTCTCCGTAGAAGGGACGCTCGCGGTGGACAGCGTAGAATTCACCGGCTTTTTCCTGACTCAGCTTGGTGTACTTCATAGCTACAATGCGGAAGCCAGCAGCATTGATCATTTCAAGAATAGCTCCGATGTGTCCGTTACGGACGGCGTCGGGCTTGATCATGGTTAAGGTACGATTGGTTGCCATTAGATGACTTAGTTTTGATTTGGCCCGCAAAGGTAACCCTTGTGTTGGAGTAAACAAGAACCGCGGTGGGCCATTATTATTGGACCTATGGGTAAGCGACAAGGCCATTTGTCGAGCTATAGGTAGCAAATTCGGCATAGCAACTCCGTAAGAAGGTGTACCTTTGCCCGTCTTTTAGCGACTATCTACACTATGCAAGCCGATATTACCGCAGTGAAGGCGCTACTAGCGCAACCCAAGGACGTCGTAATTTTCAGCCACCGGAACCCGGACGGTGATGCCGTAGGCTCTAGCCTGGGCCTTTCGCACTATTTGAAAAGCCAAGGGCATCAGGTTAAGATTGTCCTACCATCGGATTACCCTGACTTCCTGGCCTTTCTACCACAAGTGAGCGATATCGTGATCTACGATGACGAAACGGCAGAGGCCCGCAGCATAATTGATGCGGCCAACCTGTTCTTTATCCTCGACTTCAATTCCTTTGATCGGATTGATAAAGTAGCGGAGGGCCTAGAAAAGGATACACGGCCACGCATCATGATCGACCATCACTTGTTCCCAGAGCCAGTGGCCGACCATATGTTCAGCGACCCCTCTTCTAGTTCCACTTGTGAGATGGTGTATAAGTTCATCGATGATCTCGGCCACGCCGGCTGGGTAACCAAAGAAGTAGCGGACTGTCTTTTTACCGGCATTATCACCGACACTGGCGGCTTTAAATACGCCACTTCGCCGGCTCTGTTTCGGACGGTCGCTAAGCTCCTCGAGGCCGGAGCAGATGATTACAAGATCCAGGACAACATCTGGAACAGTATGACGGAAAAGCAGCTCCGAATTCTGGGTCATTGCTTAGCAAATCAGATGGAACTCCTGCCAGAACTGCGTACAGGCATCATTTGGCTGACGAAGGAAGACTATGAGCATTTCAATATCCAAAGGGGAGATACCGAAGGCATTGTTAACTACGTGCTTCGCATGCCAGGGATGATGATTGCCGCTTTTATCCACGAGCAACCGACTATTGTGAAGATCAGTCTCCGCTCTAAAGGAGAGATGGACGTCCAACAAATCTGTAAAGCCCACTTCCGGGGTGGTGGTCATCGGAACGCTGCTGGTGGGGCCAGTTTTGCTCCCCTTGGCACTACGATTAATAAGTTTAAAAAACTCTTACCCAATTACGCCGATCAAATAGAAAAGGCGTATCACGAATTTAATAATAAATAGTTTATGCGTCATTTTGTAATTGCGCTTCTCGCCGGAAGCCTTTTCTATGCTTGCGGCGGAGATGGTTCTGCGGCGATGCAAACCTCTGAGCTCGGCAACCGCTACCAACTCTATACCGCTAACGGAGAAGGCGAACCAGTGACTACTGGAGACTTTGTTTATTTCCACGTCATTATGCGGACCGAAGGTGATAGCATTATGCTCAGTACCCGCGAAGACAGCGGAAGTGATACCCCCGTAGTGCAGGCTGCCGCAGACGATAATACACAAATCGGCCCCGTAGAAGACGTTGTCCGCTTCATGCGCGTCGGTGATAGTGCCGTAGTACGGCTTAACATCGAGGAAATACCCAATAAGCCGCCCAGTCTGCAGAATGATACCGTTTTGCTTTACGACGTAGTGGTTACGGAAATCGTCTCTGAAGAACAGTTTACCGAACGCCAAGCAGCTAAAGAGGCAACAAGGGAGAAAGAACGTGAGCTCATTCGTGCTTTGGAACCGGAGCGACTTGAGTTCGCAGCTACTACGCTGGAAGCGTACAATGCAGGAACCTTACAAGGCATTCAAACAACCCCTAGCGGTCTGAAATACGTTATCCACGAAGAAGGTACGGGAGCGGAAGCGGAACCAGGTAAAGGCGTTGTTGTCCAGTATATCGGTCAGCTAGTCAGCAACGGCAATGTCTTCGATCAGTCTTTTGAACGCGGAGAAGGTATTCCTTTCCCACTAGGTGCCGGTCGTGTAATTCCCGGTTGGGATGAAGGCATCGACCTACTGAAAGAAGGCGCTAAAGCAACTTTCTTTATCCCCGCAGAATTGGGTTATGGCGCTCAGGGCACTCCCGATGGCAGTATTCCCGCAGACAGTGAACTGGCTTTCTACGTTGAACTAGAGGAAGTACAGTAGATTGGTAGATTGGTAGTTGGTAGTTGGTAGTTGGTATGAAAAAACTACCAACTACTAAATATCAATCACCAACTATTTCCCTTGAAAATTCGCCTTCCGTTTCTCCACGAAGGCGGCAGCTCCTTCGGCAAAATCCTCAGTGCCGGAGGCGCGACCGAAGGCTGCAGCTTCTTCAGCAAAATCGCTGCTAGCGTAATAGGCGTTGATCGCCTTGATGGATTCCTCGATAGCGATTGGTCCTTTCGTGCCAATGGTTTGTAGCAGTTCCACTGCTTTACCTTGGGCGGTAGCAACATCTGGCAAGACGTAGTTCACCATGCCAAGTCGGTGAGCCTCCGCTGCGTCAATCATATTGGCAGTAAGGGTCAACTCCATTGCTTTGCCCTTGCCAATTAGCTGGTTAAGGCGTTGGGTGCCACCATATCCAGGGATGATGCCAAGATTAACCTCCGGTTGACCAAAGCGAGCAGTAGCCGTAGCAATACGCAAGTGGCAAGCCATGGCCAGTTCACAGCCCCCTCCGAGGGCGAATCCATTAACCAAGGCGATTACTGGTCGATGAAAGCGC